>NZ_JAPMLV010000002.1:300000-505675 GCF_026420145.1 Enterobacter pseudoroggenkampii | reverse complement strand
CAGAAGTGAAACGCCGTAGCGCCGATGGTAGTGTGGGGTCTCCCCATGTGAGAGTAGGGAACTGCCAGGCATCAATTAAGAAGAACCCCGTACCGTAAGGTGCGGGGTTTTTTGCTTTGTGCGTCAGAAATTATGGCGGATGGCGGCTTCGCCTTATCCTGCCTGCAAAATCCGTAGGCCCGGTAAGCGCAGTGCCACCGGGCAGACCAGACCGCACACTCTTACTGGAAAGAGATACAGGTATATAAAAACAGGGAAGGTTTTGATAAACGCAGAAAAGCAAAAACCCAGCCATAGGCTGGGTTCTTTAAATAGTGGTGCCCGGACTCGGAATCGAACCAAGGACACGGGGATTTTCAATCCCCTGCTCTACCGACTGAGCTATCCGGGCAACGGAGCGCATTAAACCGCAATCACGCTCTAGCGTCAACATTATTTCGGGAAAAGCTGTTCAACTGCTTAAGTTTGCGGCAATCTGGCGGTTTACGCGCCGAATACGTCGAATTTAACAGGTTCGCTTACGTCAATGCCCCGCCCATACGGCACTGAGCAAAGCGCAGAATATCTTCCGCCAGCCGGTGCGCCGTATCCACGTCGGCCTGGCTACGGTTCACCAGCATGCGGCTCAGGCAGCCCTCCAGCACCAGCTCCATCTGTTTCGCCACCATTGCCGGGTCATCCACTTCCAGCGTGGTCAGTAGCTCGTGGGTGAAGTCATGTGCCGCCCGTTTTTGCTGATCCGCCAGCTGATGGACAGGATGGCCTGGGTCGGGAAAATAAGTGCAGGCGGCGATGAACAGACAACCCGGGTACCGGTTGTTGCTGACACATTCCGTCAGGGCGGTATAGCGCGCCAGCAGCTTTTGTTCCGCAGTCAGTTCTTCGTTCAGCATCAGCTGCCTGCGCCAGACATCAACCTGCTGGCTGAGATAGCGCAGGGCATCATAAACGAGCGCCTCTTTATCCGGCCAGAAGCGCTTAAGATCATCCAAGGGGTAATCGATACGGTCGGCTACCATCTCAAGCGTGGTGCTGGCGATCCCTTGAATCTCAAGTAATTGCAGGGCTTGTCCCAGTACGTCTTCACGTTGCACGGTTATCTCCTCCGCTATTCCCAACGGTTTGTCCCGTTTAAAGTGTTGTTTACGGTTGGCGATTGCGCAAATGCGCGTTAAATGCCGCTGCATCCATAAACCCGGTTACACGCTTTTCTGGCTGCTCCTGGCCCTGCTGATTGAAGAACAGAATGGTTGGCAGCCCGAGCACGTTAAGCTGCTTCAGCAGAGCCTTATCCTGCGCATTATTGGCGGTCACGTTCGCCTGAAGCAAAACGGTCTCTTTCAGGGCACTTTGCACCTGCGGATCGCTAAAGGTATATTTCTCAAACTCTTTGCAGGCAACGCACCAGTCGGCATAGAGATCGAGCATCACCGGTTTGCCTTTTGCCTGTGCGAGCGCGCTGTTGAGCTCATCAACGTTCTTAATCTGGATGAAGTTCAGATGCGCCTGCGTCTGGTCTACCGGCGAGCCGAACGCCCAGTCCTGAAGAGGACGCACGCTCACCAGCGCGGCGGCGAGCAGGAGGATTTGCACCAGGCGCATCCACGCTTTTTTCGCCCCCAGACTGACGATAAACGCCCAGGAGAAGAATGCTACGCCGAGCATCGCCCACAGACGCAAACCCCAGACGTCGCCGATGATACGCTCGAGGAGGAACACCGGCAGCGCCAGAATCACAAAGCCAAACGCGGTTTTCACCGTCTCCATCCACGGGCCGCTCTTCGGCAGAAGTCGATTGCCGAAAACCGTGACCAGAATCAGCGGTAGGCCCATGCCCAGCGCGTAAAGGTACAACGTACCGCCGCCAAGCCACAGATTCCCGCTCTGGGCAATATAGAGCAGGATGGCACTCAGCGGTGCGGTGGTGCAAGGGGAACAAATTAAACCAGCGATGGCTCCCATCGTGAATACCCCACCCGCCGAGCCACCCTGCTGGCGATTACTCATTAGCGTTAAGCGAGTTTGCAGAGACGACGGTAACTGCAGGGTAAACAGGCCGAACATCGACAGAGCCAGCAGGATAAACACCACCGACAAGCCAATAAGGACGTAAGGATGCTGCAGTGCGGCCTGGAACTGTAACCCGGCAGCGGCAACCACAAGGCCAAGGGCTGTGTAGGTCAACGCCATGCCCTGCACATAAATAAAGGCCAACAGCAGGGCGCGGGCGGTGGAAAGCCGTTGCTTACCGCCCAGCACGATGCCAGAGATGAGCGGATACATCGGCAGCACGCACGGCGTAAAGGCAATGCCGATACCGATCAGCAAGGCCCACAGCGCGGAGAACGGAAGGTCTGACGCGGCTTCACTTTTACCGCTCTCCCCAGAGGGGAGAGGGGAGAAAGCGGCGGCAGCCTTAACTTCGCTGAGCGGAACGACCTTCGTTTCAGGCGGATAGCAGAATCCCGCGTCCGCGCACCCCTGATAGGTCACCGTCAGGGTCGCACCTTTATCCGCCTGATTCACCGTAACAGGCACGCTCAGGCGCTGGCGGTAGATTTCACTCTTGCCGTAGAACTCGTCCTCATGCCACTCGCCAGAGGGCATCTGTAAAGCGCCCACGCTGGCCTGAGCAGGCGTAATGCTTACCTGCTTGCGATAGAGGTAATAACCCTCTTTCACCTGCCAGTTGAGCGTAAGGTCATGCTGGTTTTGCTGAAAATCGAAAACGAAAGCCTGATCGGCAGGGATGAAGTTCGAACGGCCGGGCGCGTCAAACAACCCGGCAAAAGCTGACGTGCTGCACAGCAGCAGGATCAGCGTAAGGAAGCGTTGAGCCATGAGAGATAGTCGTTATCGCCATGAACCACTGGCAGGACCAGCAGCTCCGGGGTTTGGTAAGGATGATGAGATTTGAGGCAGTCCAGGAGAGCCTGCTGATTCGCCAGATTAGTTTTGAGCAACATCTGAACTTCGTACTCTTGCTCCAGCTTGCCTTCCCAGTAATAAAGGGAGGTGGCACCAGGGAGGAGCGTCACGCAGGCAGCCAGCTTTTCGGCCAGCACTTTGGCGGCGAGATCCTGGGCAGAGGCTTCATCAGGGGCGGTACACAGTACGACAACAGCATCAGGCGTGTTCACAAGTCGACCTCCTCATCACGAAAGTCTTCACTATATCACGCAAGGCGATTGGTCATTAATGAAACGGGCCGCAGAGCGGCCCGATTTTAACTATTTTTACAACCACTCACCGTTTACAGCACCACGCCGCCAATGATAAAGCCGAGGATCACGCAAAGTGAAATGGCGACCACTCCCGGGATCAGGAACGCGTGGTTAAACACATACTTACCGATACGGGTTGAGCCGGTGTCGTCCATCTCCACCGCAGCCAGCAGGGTTGGGTAGGTTGGCAGAACGAACAGGGCAGAAACCGCCGCGAAAGAGGCAATCGCCGTCAGCGGGGTAACGCCCAGCATCAGTGCCGCAGGCATCAGCGCTTTGGTGGTCGCCGCCTGGGAATAAAGCAGGGTAGCGGCAAAGAACAGCACCACCGCCAGCAGCCACGGATAGTTGTGCAGCAGGTCGCCTGCTACGGTCTGAATGTCGCTGATGTGCGCTTTCACGAAGGTATCACCGAGCCACGCCACGCCCAGTACGCACACGCAGGCGCTCATACCGGATTTGAAGGTGCTGGCGTTCAGCACTTCGCTGGTATCAATTTTACAGGTGATGCTAATCAGTGTTGCGATGGTCAGCATGAACACCACAATCGCTTCGTTACGCGGCAGGACCGGGTTCTGGATCAGGCCCACGGTATCGCTGATGGCGGTCGCATAGAACATGACGGCGACAATCCCAATCAGGAACAGTAGCACGGAGCGCTTCGCATGTGGCTTCAGCTCGAAGACCTGGCTGCCGCGCAGGCTCACTTCACCTTTTGCCAGACGCTCCTGATAAACCGGATCGTCTTTCAGTTCAGCGCCGAGGAAGTTACACAGCACGGCAGTAATCATCACTGCAATCAGCGTCACCGGGATACAGATCGCCAGCAGCGTCAGGTAGCTCACGCCCATCGGTTCAAGGATACCGGCGAAGAAGACCACCGCAGCGGAAATCGGCGAGGCGGTAATCGCAATCTGGGACGCGACGACGGCAATAGAGAGCGGACGAGACGGACGGATACCCTGCTCTTTCGCCACTTCGGTAATCACCGGCAGCGTGGAGAAGGCGGTGTGGCCCGTACCGGCGAGAATGGTCATAAACCAGGTCACCAGCGGGGCAAGGAAGGTAATGTATTTTGGATGGCGGCGCAGCATACGCTCCGCCAGGCTCACCAGGTAGTCCATACCGCCTGCCACCTGCATGGCGGCGATAGCGGCAATAACGGCCATGATGATTTCGATAACGTCAAACGGGATTGCGCCGGGTTTAATCTGAAAGATAAGGGTAAGAACGAGCACCCCGAGACCACCAGCAAAACCGATGCCGATACCCCCGAGTCTTGCTCCCAAATAAATCGCCAACAAGACGATGACGAGTTCTGCTCCAAACATAAGGACCTTCCTTGCTTATTAACAAGTTGATATTGAATTGTTGTATTTCGGTAACGCCTAAAAAGAAAAAAGGCACGTCACAAGTGACGTGCCTTAAGAAGCCTAGCCTGAACGGTTACTGTTCGCTTTCATCGGTATATCGTTTTGCTTTATATGCCGGGTGCATCAGGTTCTGGGCCGAGAAGATATCGTCCAGCTCCGCTTCGGTCAACAGCCCGCGCTCCAGCACCACTTCACGTACGCTCTTACCGGTTTCGGCGCAAATCTTACCGACGATGTCACCGTTGTGGTGACCGATGAACGGGTTGAGGTAGGTGACGATCCCGATGGAGTTATAGACATAACCCTCACAGACTTCTTTATTCGCTGTGATGCCGTTAATGCATTTTTCCAGCAGGTTGTAGCAGGCGTTGGTCAGGATGTGGATAGATTCAAACATCGCCTGGCCAATCACTGGCTCCATCACGTTCAGCTGCAGCTGACCCGCTTCAGAGGCCATGGTCACGGTTGTATCGTTACCGATGACTTTGAAGCAAACCTGATTCACCACTTCTGGCACAACCGGGTTCACCTTGGCCGGCATGATGGACGAACCCGCCTGCAGCTCTGGCAGGTTGATTTCGTTCAGGCCAGCGCGCGGACCGGAGGAAAGCAGGCGCAGGTCGTTACAGATTTTGGACAATTTCACTGCCAGACGTTTCAGCGCGCTGTGTACCATGACGTAGGCGCCGCAGTCGGAGGTCGCTTCAATCAGGTCTTCTGCAGGCACAACCGGCAGGTTAGAGACTTCAGCCAGCTTCTGTACCGCCAGCTGCTGATAGCCATCCGGGGTGTTCAGACGTGTACCGATGGCGGTTGCGCCAAGGTTCACTTCCAGCAGCAGCTCGGAGGTGCGCAGCAGGTTTTTGGTCTCTTCGTTAAGCAGCACGTTAAACGCGTGGAATTCCTGGCCGAGGGTCATAGGCACCGCGTCCTGCAGCTGGGTACGACCCATTTTCAGGATGTCCTGGAACTCAACCGCTTTACGCTGGAAGCCATCACCCAGTTGGTTGATCGCATCCACCAGTTTCACTACAGAGGCATACACCGCGATACGGAAGCCGGTAGGGTAAGCGTCGTTGGTGGACTGGCATTTGTTAACGTGGTCGTTCGGGTTAAGGTACTGGTATTCACCTTTCTGGTGACCCATCAGCTCCAGGCCAATGTTTGCCAGTACTTCGTTGGTATTCATGTTGACGGAGGTGCCCGCGCCGCCCTGATAGACGTCAACCGGGAACTGGTCCATGCATTTGCCGTTGTTCAGCACTTCATCGCAGGCTGCGATAATCGCATTTGCCGCGCTTTTAGGAATGGTTTGCAGCTCTTTGTTGGCCAGGGCTGCGGCTTTCTTCACCATCACCATGCCACGGACAAACTCAGGGATGTCGCTGATTTTGCTGTTGCTGATGTAGAAGTTTTCAATCGCTCTCAGAGTGTGAACACCGTAGTAGGCATCCGCTGGAACTTCCCTGGTACCCAACAAGTCTTCTTCGATACGAATGTTGTTTAACATGTGAACCTTCTTTTCAAGCTGCCGATGGATTGTACTAAACACACAGTATTTATGTGGTTTTGAATATTTTCTGGCCGACGATTATTCCCTCAATCAGCCAGATGTTCGAGATCATATGCTGATGATAGCGAATTGCCGTAAGCTGGATCACTTATTATCGAGCCGATTCCATGATAATTATTAATCTGTGAAATGGGTCACCGCTTTAATATTTCCGAAAAAAATATCCGTGCAAACTGATTGAATTTTCGCTAACCGTCACCATCTCATACAAACGCGCGTCGCGAACACATTCAGACAGGGGCCCGCCGGCCCTTGCCACACAGGAGATGCCAGTGCGCTGGATACCGTTTATTGCTTTCTTTCTCTATGTTTACATTGAGATTTCCATTTTCATCCAGGTTGCCCATGTGCTGGGCGTCCTGCTGACGCTGATTCTGGTGATTTTCACCTCCGTCATCGGCATGTCGCTGGTGCGTAATCAGGGTTTCAAAAATTTCCTGTTAATGCAGGAGAAGATGGCCGCAGGCGAAAGCCCGGCAGCGGAGATGATCAAAAGCGTATCGCTGATTATTGCGGGGCTGCTGCTGATCCTGCCGGGGTTCTTCACCGACTTTCTCGGCCTTCTGCTGCTTCTGCCGCCGGTGCAAAAGCACCTGACCATGAAGCTGCTGCCGCATCTGCGCTTTAACCGTATGCCTGGCGGTGGGTTCAGCACCGGGCCAGGCGATACCTTTGAAGGGGAATATCAGCGTAAAGATGAACAGCACGACCGTTTAGACCATAAAGACGATCGGTGATAGATTTGCCCGGTGGCGCTTCGCTTACCGGGCGCTACTGGTGCGCATCGCGCTTTGGTAAAAACAGCCACAGTCCTGCCAGCATGACAATCGCGTACAGACTCTTCCATCCCACCATCGCCAGCAACAGCAGGCAAAGCCCACCCCCGATGACCGCCAGTGTTTTATAGCGACCTTGCAGCAAACGACATCCCGCCAGCATGCACAGCAGGTAGATCATAATGAAAATACCGTTGGCGTAGACGATCAGCGCGTCCAGATTGATCTTCAGTGCGTAAATACACAGCGTGCTCAACACGCAGCAGCCCAGTACGGCATTCAGGGCATTCAGCGGAAGCTGGCGTTTAGACAGGCGCGCGAGGCGATTTTCAGGTTTGTCGAGCGCCTGCGACCACACCAGCCGGGCAAAGCTCTGGATATAAATATTCAGGCTGGCAAAACAGGCCAGATAGCCGATGACGCAGGCGATCCACAGCGCCTTCACGCCAAACAGATTAACCACGATACCCGGCAGCGATGCCGCGGCGGCGAGATCCGCGCCGAACGCGTGGAAGTGCAACACCAGCACGGTACACGCCCAGTAGACCGTACCTGCCAGCAGCAGGCCTATCATCAGCGCCCGGGGGAAATCGCGCTCAGGCTGCTTAAATTCAGAGGCAAGATGGGCAAAGGCTTCCAGACCCACAAAACACCAGAACATGACGGAGAGCGCGGCGAAAAGCTGTGAATGGTCGACGTCTGTCACCGCCGGGAAGGGAATTTCCTTGATCGTGATATCGCCCGCCCACCAGATAGCGGCAATGAGCGCGACAATCAGCACCGCAACCAGCGTCTGCAGGTTGGCGCTGGAGCGGGCTCCGCGAGAGCCCACCCACCAGACGATAGCCAGCGTGCCCAGTTCTGCCAGCAATAACTGCTCGTTATGCCAGCCAAACAGCGCCTGACCAAAGCCGGTCGCAATATGCAATGCCGCAGGAAGGCCAACCGGAATGACGGAGAGAAACAGCCAGCCGGTGACACGCTGCAGCCGCGGCCCAAAGGCCAGGCCGACAAAGTGCGCCACGCCGCCCGCGCTGGGGAAATGCCGCCCCAGGATGGCAAACACAATGGCTATCGGGAAAACCAGTACAATCAGCGCTGGCCACGCCCACAGGCTATTATTTCCCGCGACCAGCGCCGCCAGTGCCGGTACGGCAAACACGCCCGTACCTAACAAGGAGGTTGAGAGCAGGCCAACGCCCTGCGCCAGCCCTAACTCCTGCTTGAGTCCACTCATTGACATCGCCCTGCCAGTACCAAAAGAGAGGCGATGGTAACACTTTCGCAAATTTTTTTTTCAACTCCCCCTTGAAGGGGTAAAAAGCTATCCCCATCTCTCAGGGCACTAGTCGGAAAACCGCTTGCGGGCCGGCGTCATCCATAACTGATAATGACTTTCTCAAAGGAGAGCTATCAATGAGTATTCGTCCGTTACATGATCGTGTGATCGTCAAACGTAAAGAAGTTGAAACCAAGTCTGCTGGCGGCATCGTTCTGACCGGTTCTGCAGCAGCCAAATCAACGCGTGGCGAAATCATCGCTGTCGGTAAGGGCCGCATCCTGGAAAACGGAACTGTGCAGCCGCTGGACGTTAAAGTTGGTGACATCGTAATTTTCAACGATGGCTACGGCGTGAAATCCGAGAAGATCGACAATGAAGAAGTGTTGATCATGTCCGAGAGCGACATTCTGGCAATTGTTGAAGCTTAATTTACGCACGAGAATTTGAGGAAATAAGAACATGGCAGCTAAAGACGTAAAATTCGGTAACGACGCTCGTGTAAAAATGCTCCGCGGCGTAAACGTACTGGCAGATGCAGTTAAAGTGACCCTGGGCCCGAAAGGCCGTAACGTAGTGCTGGATAAATCCTTCGGCGCGCCAACCATCACCAAAGATGGTGTTTCTGTAGCACGTGAAATCGAGCTGGAAGACAAGTTCGAAAACATGGGCGCGCAGATGGTGAAAGAAGTTGCCTCTAAAGCGAACGACGCTGCAGGCGACGGTACCACCACCGCGACCGTTCTGGCGCAGGCTATCATCACTGAAGGTCTGAAAGCCGTTGCTGCGGGCATGAACCCAATGGATCTGAAACGTGGTATCGACAAAGCTGTCGCCTCCGCTGTTGAAGAACTGAAAGCGCTGTCCGTACCGTGCTCTGACTCTAAAGCCATTGCTCAGGTTGGTACCATCTCCGCTAACTCCGACGAAACCGTAGGTAAACTGATCGCAGAAGCGATGGATAAAGTCGGTAAAGAAGGCGTGATCACCGTTGAAGACGGTACCGGTCTGGAAGACGAACTGGACGTGGTTGAAGGTATGCAGTTCGACCGCGGTTACCTGTCCCCATACTTCATCAACAAGCCAGAGACTGGCGCTGTTGAGCTGGAAAGCCCGTTCATCCTGCTGGCTGACAAGAAAATCTCCAACATCCGCGAAATGCTGCCAGTGCTGGAAGCCGTTGCTAAAGCAGGCAAACCGCTGGTTATCATCGCTGAAGACGTTGAAGGCGAAGCGCTGGCAACTCTGGTGGTTAACACCATGCGCGGCATCGTGAAAGTGGCTGCGGTTAAAGCACCTGGCTTCGGCGATCGCCGTAAAGCCATGCTGCAGGATATCGCTACCCTGACCGGCGGTACCGTGATCTCTGAAGAGATCGGTATGGAGCTGGAAAAAGCGACCCTGGAAGACCTGGGCCAGGCGAAACGCGTTGTGATCAACAAAGACACCACCACCATCATTGATGGCGTGGGTGAAGAAGCTGCTATTCAGGGCCGCGTGGGTCAGATCCGTAAGCAGATCGAAGAAGCGACTTCCGATTACGACCGTGAAAAACTGCAGGAGCGCGTAGCGAAACTGGCTGGCGGCGTTGCGGTAATCAAAGTTGGTGCTGCGACCGAAGTTGAAATGAAAGAGAAAAAAGCACGCGTTGACGATGCCCTGCACGCGACCCGTGCTGCGGTAGAAGAAGGCGTGGTTGCGGGTGGTGGCGTTGCGCTGGTGCGCGTGGCCGCTAAACTGGCTGGCCTGACCGCTCAGAACGAAGATCAGAACGTGGGTATCAAAGTTGCGCTGCGCGCAATGGAAGCGCCTCTGCGTCAGATCGTGTCCAACGCCGGTGAAGAGCCATCTGTTGTGGCGAACAACGTTAAAGCGGGCGAAGGTAACTACGGTTACAACGCGGCAACCGAAGAATACGGCAATATGATCGACTTCGGTATCCTGGACCCAACTAAAGTAACCCGTTCTGCTCTGCAGTATGCGGCCTCTGTTGCTGGTCTGATGATCACCACCGAGTGCATGGTGACCGACCTGCCAAAAGGCGATGCGCCTGACTTAGGTGCTGCTGGTATGGGCGGCATGGGCGGAATGGGCGGCATGATGTAATCGTGCGCTCTACGTCGTAGAATGTGAAAAACCCCCGGGCAGAAATGCTCGGGGGTTTTTCTTTTGGTCATCTTTTAGGTATAAGATTTACACACGGACAACTACTGTCCAGCTTATTGAAAACGAGGAATAACATGCGCGTAAAAGTCTGTGCAGGGATTGTAGGGGCAGCATTGCTGCTGGCGGGTTGTAGCTCCAGCAATGAGCTGTCGGCAGCGGGCCAGGGTGTTCGCTTTGTGGAAGATAAGCCAGGCAGTGAATGCCAGCTGTTAGGCACGGCAACCGGTGAGCAAAGCAACTGGATGTCTGGTCAGCATGGCGAAGAAGGTGGCTCTATGCGCGGTGCGGCGAATGCCCTGCGTAACCAGGCTGCGGCAATGGGTGGCAACGTGATTTACGGCGTGAGCAGCCCAACGCAGAGTATGCTGTCCAGCTTCGTGCCGACCGCCAGCCAGATGAGCGGCCAGGTCTACAAGTGCCCGAACTGATTGCCTTTTTCCCTCTCCCTGTGGGAGAGGGTTAGGGTGAGGGGAAACTAGTGCTGCCGCAGCTGCAAATCCAGCGGCGTCTTGCTCGGCTCTCCGCCAATCTCGCGTGCCAGCTTCGGCACCATATAGCCTGAAACCAGCGTTAACAGTTCGCGCATAATCTGCCGGGCTTCTTCGTCCGTCACCATGAAATGGGCCGCGCCCTGAACGCGATCCAGCACGTGCAGGTAATAGGGCATCACGCCCGCATCAAACAGGGCATTGCTCAGATCGGCCAGCACGCGGGCGCTGTCATTGACGCCGCGCAGCAGCACGCTCTGGTTCAGCAGCGTCACGCCCGCTTTACGCAGTCGCGCCATCGCCGCGCGAAACGCATCGTCAATTTCGTTCGCGTGGTTAATATGGTTCACCAGCAGCACCTGCAATCGGGACTGCTCCAGGCGTGACACCAGGCCGTCCGTGATACGTGCCGGAATAACAATCGGTAAACGGCTGTGAATGCGCAGGCGCTTAATGTGCGGGATGGCTTCAAGCTGAGTCAGCAGCCAGTCCAGCTCATGATCTTTTGCCATCAGCGGGTCGCCGCCGGAAAAAATAATCTCATCCAGTTCCGGATGGGCGGCAATATAGTCCAGCGCGACCTGCCAGTTGCGTTTATTGCCCTGGTTTTCGGCATAAGGGAAGTGCCGACGGAAGCAATAACGACAATTTACCGCACAGCCACCTTTTACCAGCAGCAGGGCGCGGTTGAGATACTTGTGCAGTAAACCGGGCACCACGCTGTTCTGCTCTTCCAGCGGATCGGTGCTATAACCCGGCGCGGTGACAAACTCATCCTGCGAAGTAAGCGTTTGTTTTAATAGCGGATCGTCGGGATTGCCTTTCTCCATCCGCGCCACAAACGCGCGGGGAACGCGCAGGGCGAACAGGCGCTTTGCCTCGCGGCCTGCAAGCAACTCTGGGTGCTGATCGAGGTCTAAAAGACGCAGCAATTCATCAGGACTGGTGATTACATCGGCAAGTTGCGATAACCAATCTTCTCTGGACGGGGTGTTTAGGGTTACAATATGCGCCATTTTGTGGCTTAGCTACCAGTTAACAAATTTAGAGGGCCTTATGGCAACGTACTATAGCAACGATTTTCGTGCTGGTCTTAAAATCATGATGGACGGCGAACCGTACGCGGTTGAAGCCAGCGAATTCGTTAAACCAGGTAAAGGCCAGGCATTCGCACGCGTTAAGCTGCGCCGTCTGCTGACCGGTACCCGTGTTGAGAAAACCTTCAAGTCTACTGACTCCGCTGAAGGCGCTGATGTTGTTGATATGAACCTGACCTATCTGTACAACGACGGTGAGTTCTATCATTTCATGAACAACTCCACTTTCGAACAGCTGTCTGCTGATGAGAAAGCGGTAGGTGACAGCGCTAAATGGCTGCTGGATCAGGCTGAGTGCATCGTGACCCTGTGGAACGGTCAGCCTATCGCTGTGACCCCACCAAACTTCGTAGAACTGGAAATCGTTGAAACCGATCCAGGTCTGAAAGGTGATACCGCAGGTACCGGCGGTAAACCAGCCAAACTGTCTACCGGCGCCGTGGTTAAAGTGCCACTGTTCGTACAGACTGGCGAAGTGATCAAAGTGGATACCCGCTCCGGCGAATACGTGTCCCGCGTGAAGTAATTTACGTATGATTGAAGGCGCAGCGCCCGCTGCGCCTGATTCTTGCAGGCAGGGATGATGAAACGTACCGTGAAAATTCTGCTTCTGTTAGCGCTTTCCTGCGCATTGCTTTCCGGCTGTAACACCACGCGTGGAATGGGACAAGACATCCAGGAGCTCGGTCATATCATTTCTCACGCCGCCAGCTAAGTTCGTCTAATTTTCCTAAAAATGCGTCCTTTTCCGTCAACCGGCGGGATCTTGTCTATTCTTAAGTTGCTATACACAAAACAACTTTGGCTATAAAAGGAAGATATTATGGTTAAGAAGACAATTGCAGCGATCTTTTCAGTCTTGGTACTTTCTTCAGTGTTAACGGCCTGTAATACCACGCGTGGCGTCGGTCAGGATATTTCTGAAGGTGGTAGCGCAATCTCTGGTGCAGCAACAAAAGCTCAGCAGTAATGAATAAACGGTACGGGACCAGCCGGGTTTCGTACCGTCAGCTTTCCGATTCCTGCAGGGATAAAAACGGAGAAAAACGCGTATCCATATGCAATTTCATGCGGATATTGCGTTTATAGGTATAGACCGTTTTTCCGTTGATACTCAGGTGAGCGGCAATTTTTTGATTGCTCGCGCCGTCCATCCACAATGTCAGCACTTTCTCTTCCTGCCGGGTCAGCAAGGGGGCGGCCGCCGCTGGCCTTTCTGCGCATGAGCGCGAGATCAATGCGTCGTTGATAACCGTTGCCACTTCTTCGAGACTGGCGTTTTTCAACAACGACGACCACACCGGGAACTGTCCGAGCCAGTCTGTCATGCCGCTGTCCTCTCCCGATTGCAGCAAAATAAACGGTAAGCGTTCACTGGCGTTAAGCAGAGAAGAAAGCTGCTGAAAATGGTGAATGTCCTGCCTGAAGCCGTACAGGTCAGCAATAACCAGCGTAGGTTTCCATTGCAGAATGTGTTCTCTGGCAAGAAACAGATTATTCAGCCCGGTCACAACGTAGTGTCCCGGGAACAAACCGGAATGATTGAGCCATGCTTCAAACCCCGTGCGGGTGAAGTGACAACGGTCAATCAAAAGAATTTTGAACATATTTTATTCGCAGTCGGCTAGTGGTTTGGCTTCCTGCCATCAGAAAGCACATCATCATAGAGAAGTCGGATGAGTGCTAAAAGCCGGAACTCCGCGCCATACTGCGGCTATTTCTTGCCTTAACGTGTTCAGCAAAAAATGATTGAAAAAAAATAGCACGCTAACCACAATAGGTGGCGTAATCTCTGCCTTACGGGACGACCCGTAAGCGTTTCTTTCACCGGGGACGGCCCCAACTTGTATTAAGTTAAGGAGCCTGACATGTCCTGGATCATTCTTTTTATTGCTGGCCTGCTCGAAGTGGTATGGGCGATTGGTCTCAAGTACACCCACGGATTTACCCGCCTGACGCCCAGCGTCATTACCGTTACCGCCATGATAGTCAGTATCGTTCTGTTATCCTGGGCGATGCGCTCTCTGCCTGTGGGAACGGCTTATGCCGTCTGGACGGGTATTGGCGCGGTGGGTGCCGCTATCACCGGCATTTTGCTGCTGGGAGAGTCAGCGAGTCTGGCGCGTATCGCCAGCCTCGCCTTGATTGTGGCCGGGATCGTTGGGCTGAAGCTCAGCACCCATTAATGGGGTTGTTTCACCCAGATAAGTTTTGACACATCAAACCCTTGCCGGGTCGCGACGTCCAGCATCTGCTGCTTCATTTCTGGTGAAAGTGTTGGCGTGCGGGAAAGTATCCACAGATAGTCGCGATCCGGCCCGCAGACCAGCGCGTGACGGTACTCTCTGTCGAGCGCGATCACGTTATAGCCGCCATAAAACGGGCCAAAGAACGAGACTTTAAGCGCGGCCCGCCGCGGGTCGCCCGTGAAGTACGCTTTCCCAATCGACTGTTGCCACATCTCCCGGTCGGGGTTATAGCCCCGGTTGATCACCTGAATACCGCCATCATCCATCGGGCTGTAATTCGCAGTGACCTTCTCTAAGCCCTGCTCAAACCGGTGGTCGAGGCGCGCGATTTCATACCATGTTCCAAGGAAGCGTTGTGCATCAAAAGGCGTGACGACGGTAACGCCAGGCGGTGGGGTAGGGGAACTGCAGGCAACCACTAAAAACGCGGCTGTCACCGCGGCAATAACAGGCAAAATGCGCATATAAGTTTCCTTACTGTTTTTTGTTAAGTGTAGATGACGGCAAGGAAAATGTGGTTTTTGTACGGCGTCACACCGTGGATTTTGTAGGCCGGGTAAGGCGAAGCCGCCACCCGGCAATGTTTTACTGCAGCGCGTCGAGGATGCGGTATGCCGCATCAACGCGTGCAGGGTTCGGATAGCTTTTATTTGCCAGCATCACAATGCCGAGCTGCTTTTCAGGTATAAAGGCCACGTAGCTGCCAAATCCGCCGGTAGAGCCTGTTTTATGAACCCAGGAGGCCTTAACCGGCGGTGCCGGAGGATTTACTTCTCTCGCAGGCAACGGTGCCAGCGCCACCTTATTGTCGCTACCTTCAACTACGGTTTTGGCATCGACCGGCCAGTTAAGCATTTCCCAGCCTAACCCCTGATACATGGCCCCCACGCGCCAGTAGCGAGACTGCGCCAGGGCAATGCCTTGCCTGAGTGAAGTATCCTGAAGGGAGTCAGGCTTCATGTTCACCATCACCCAGCTTGCCATATCCTTCACGTTAGTTTTTACGCCATAGGCTTCCGCGTCGAGCATGCCTGGCGAAACGTGGACCGCTTTACCGTCACGGTATCCCCAGGCGTAATGCGCCTCTTCCGCTTTCGGAACGTTAATCCACGTATGGTTCAGCTTGAGCGGCTTAAAGACCCGCGCCGTTATGGCCTGCTCATAGCTCATGCCGGAAGGTTTGACCGCCAGCGCGCCAAAAAGACCAATGCTGGTATTGGCATAAAGACGCGTGGTGCCCGGCTTCCACTGCGGCTGCCAGTTTTGATAAAAGCGCAGCAGGGAGGCGTTATCCGTGACCTCATCCGGTACCTGTAACGGCAGACCACCTGCGGTATAGGTCGCCAGATCCAGCATGCGAATCCCCTGCCACTGCTTGCCCGTCAGCTCAGGCCAGTACTTTGTCACCGGATCGCCGAGCGATATTTCACCGCGAGCAATGGCATCGCCACCCAGTACGCCGGTGAAGGTTTTACTTATAGAGCCCAGTTCGAACAAGGTTTGTGGGGTGACAGGTTTGTTTGCCGCAACATCGGCTTTACCGAAGGTAAAGTAGTGCGGCTGACCCTGATAAATCACCGCCACCGCCATACCCGGGATGGCCTGCGCTTTCATCAACGGCGTAACGGTACGTTCCACCACCTCAGCCAGCTGTTTTTCTGACATCGGTGCAGCCAATACCGAGCAGGCGGTGCTGAGCAGCAGGGCACAGCTTAGGGATTTTTTCATCATCAGTTATCTTCCGTAATAGCGGTTCAAGGGAGTGTCCGGGCCCGTCAGACCGCTGTAGTCTGTTGGATTTGACTATGGCTGACAAACGGTTAAATTTAGCATTAGCTGTTAATTTTTCTAACGGACGAGACTATGACGCGCAGCTATCTTCCTCTTAATTCCCTGCGGGCGTTTGAAGCTGCTGCCAGGCACCTCAGTTTTACGCATGCCGCAATCGAGCTGAACGTCACCCATTCCGCGATTAGCCAGCACGTAAAGGCGCTGGAGCAGCACCTTAATTGCCAGCTGTTTGTCCGCGTTTCGCGCGGGCTGATGTTGACCACCGAAGGCGAGAATTTGCTGCCGGTGCTGAATGACTCGTTCGATCGTATTGCCGGGATGCTGGATCGCTTTGCCAGCCAGCGCGCTCAGGAGAAGCTCAAAATAGGTGTGGTAGGGACCTTTGCCACGGGTGTTTTATTCTCAGAGCTCGCGGACTTTCGCCGCTGCTATCCGCATATTGATCTTCAGCTTTCCACCCATAACAATCGCGTCGATCCGGCGGCTGAAGGACTTGATTACACCATTCGCTACGGTGGCGGTGCGTGGCATGGAACCGATGCTGAATTTCTTTGCGCCGCGCCGCTGTCTGCGCTCTGTACACCCGATATTGCCTCTTGCCTGAAAAGCCCGGCAGATATCCTGAAGTTTACCCTGCTGCGCTCCTACCGACGCGACGAGTGGGCTGCGTGGATGCAGGCAGCGGGTGAACATCCTCCCTCGCCGACGCACCGGGTGATGGTGTTTGACTCGTCCGTGACCATGCTGGAAGCGGCCCAGGCAGGCGTCGGGATTGCCATTGCGCCTGTCGACATGTTTACCCATTTACTCAGCAGCGAGCGCATCGTGCAGCCGTTTGCAACGCAGATTGACCTTGGCAGCTACTGGCTCACAAGACTACAGTCACGGACAGAAACGCCCGCAATGCGCGAGTTTGCCCAGTGGCTGGTGGGGAAGATGCAGAAATAAAAGGCCCGCCGGATGGCGGGCCAGAAGCGTCAGATGGTGACCACGGCAATCAGCGTCACCACGGTCAGGATGGTCGCCAGACCGTAGAACACCCATTTACCGCTCGGGACATGGATTTTCAGGTCATGCATCGCATGGTGAATACGGTGCAGACCACACCACAGCGGCAGGACGATCATCAGGAAGATGAACACGCGACCGATAAAGCTGCCCGCGAACGCCAGTACGCGCTCGTAGCTCAGCGCATCGCCCGGGAACAGCCCCAGCGGCAGCATAATGCCGACCAGCAGGATGATGACGGGGGCGATGATGGCGCTCCACATGCCGCCTGCGCCAAACAGGCCCCAGAAGACCGGCTCGTCAGAACGTTTTGGATTTGGATTGATCACAGGTGTCTCCTTACCAGAACAGTGCGACAAACAGAATGACCACAGTGACCAGAATCGTCACCGCCCAGAGCCCTTTAATCACCGGCTCTGGCCCCATTTTTTCGTCTTTAACGATGATGTTCGCCGCTTTTGGCGCCAGTTCAAACCACGTTTTGGTATGAAGCAGCGCGGCCGCGAGCACGATCAGGTTCAGCACAACGATGATCGGGTTTTGCAGAAAACCGACAAAGTTGGCCCAGGTTTCCGGACCGTGCTTGAGGGCAAAAACGCCGTACATCAGCTCAAGGCTGAACCAGACCGCCGGTACCGCCGTGCCTTCACGCAGCATATAGAAGCGATAAAACGGCAGGTTTTTCCACCAGGTGGACGGCATTGGCCGCACATAGGCTTTGCGTTTAGTCGTCATCATGCACTCCTTAGCGTGGTTTCAGGGTAGCGATAAGAAAGTCTTTCGAGCTTTCCACTTTACCCTGCTGAATAGCGGCGGCCGGGTCGACGTGCTTCGGACAGACTTCGGAGCAGTAGCCCACAAAGGTACAGCTCCAGACGCCGTTCTGGCTGTTAAGCTGCGCCATACGTTCTTTTTTACCGTGGTCGCGGCTGTCCTCGTTATAGCGGTGCGCCAGGGTAATGGCGGCCGGGCCGATGAACTCCTTGTTCAGGCCAAACTGTGGACAGGCGGCGTAGCAAAGACCGCAGTTGATGCAGCCGGAGAACTGATGGTATTTCGCCATCTGCGCCGGGGTCTGGGTGTTTGGCCCCTGATCCGGCGTGCGTGGGTTACCAATGATATACGGCTTAATGGCTTCCAGGCTTTCGATAAAGTGGGTCATATCGACCACCAGATCGCGTTCAATCGGGAAGTTGCCCAGCGCTTCGACCTTAATACCTTTAGTGTACTCGCGCAGGAAGGTCTTACAGGCCAGCTTCGGCACCTTGTTGACCATCATGCCGCAGGAGCCGCAGATCGCCATGCGGCAGGACCAGCGGTAGCTCAGGTCTGGCGCCAGGTTGTCTTTGATATAGCCGAGCGCGTCCAGCAGGGAGGTTTGCTCGTCATAAGGCACTTCATAGAAAGCGCTGTGCGGTGCGGCGTCCACTTCCGGATTGTAGCGCACCACTTCAACTTTCATTTTTTGCATCTCAGCCATTCGCCTTCTCCTTCTTCTCGGCGGCTTCTGCTTCTGCACCGTACACGCGTTTTGCCGGCGGCAGCGTGGTGATTTTCACGTCGCTGTAGTCCAGACGCGTGGTGCCATCCGCATCGCGCCAGGCGAGAGTGTGTTTCAGGAAATTGACGTCGTCACGTTCGGTACAGCCTTCGTCCAGACGCTGGTGGGCCCCACGCGACTCTTTGCGCGCCAGCGCAGAGTGCGCCATACATTCCGCGACGTTCAGACCGTGGCCCAGCTCGATGGTGTAGAGCAGGTCGGTGTTGAATACGCTGGAGGTGTCGGTGATGCGCACGCGCTTGAAGCGCTCCTGCAGTTCCGCCAGCTTGTCGACGGTTTTTTGCATCAGCTCAGGGGTACGGTAGATACCGCAGCCTTCTTCCATCGACAGGCCCATCTCGTCGCGGATCTTAGACCAGTTCTCGTTACCCTCCTGGTTCACCAGATCTTTCAGGCGTTTTTCAACGTCTGCGACCTGCGCATCCAGCGCGGCACCGTTGGCTTCACCTGCGGTTGCCGCACGCTCCATTGCGCGCTCGCCCGCCATGCGGCCAAAGACAACCAGCTCTGCCAGCGAGTTAGACCCGAGACGGTTAGCGCCGTGCAGGCCAACGGAAGAACATTCGCCGACGGCGAACAGCCCTTTAATGCGGGTTTCGCACTGCTGATCGGTTTCGATACCGCCCATGGTGTAGTGCGCGGTTGGACGCACCGGGATCGGCTCTTTAACCGGATCCACGCCAACGTAGGCTTTCGCCAGCTCGCAGATGAACGGCAGACGTTCCAGCAGTTTCTTCTCGCCCAGATGACGCAGGTCGAGATAGACCACATCGCCGCGCGGCGTGGAGATGGTGTTGCCTTTGCGCCACTCGTGCCAGAAAGCCTGAGAGACTTTGTCACGCGGGCCGAGCTCCATGTATTTGTTCTTCGGCTCGCCGAGCGGGGTTTCCGGGCCCATGCCGTAATCCTGCAGATAGCGGTAGCCGTTTTTATTGACCAGAATACCGCCTTCACCGCGGCAGCCTTCCGTCATCAGAATGCCGGAGCCCGGCAGGCCGGTTGGGTGATACTGCACGAATTCCATATCGCGCAGCGGCACGCCGTGGCTGAGCGCCATGCCCATACCGTCGCCGGTAACGATGCCGCCGTTGGTGTTATAACGATAAACGCGACCCGCACCGCCCGTCGCCATCACCACCGCATTGGCGCGGATCTGGACGAGCGTGCCTTCCATCATGTTCATCGCCACCAGGCCGCGCGCCTGTCCATCATCCACCAGAATGTCGAGGACGAAATGCTCATCAAAGCGCTGGATTTGTGGGAACTGAAGGGAGGTCTGGAACAGGGTGTGCAGCATGTGGAAGCCGGTCTTATCGGCGGCGAACCAGGTGCGTTCGATCTTCATGCCGCCGAAGCGGCGAACGTTGACGCTGCCGTCCGGACGGCGGCTCCATGGACATCCCCACTGTTCAAGCTGGGTCATCTCCGTTGGACAATGGTGCACAAAGTAGTCAACGACATCCTGTTCGCAAAGCCAGTCGCCCCCTGCAACCGTGTCGTGGAAATGGTATTCAAAGCTGTCATGATCCTGCGCAACGGCGGCGGACCCTCCTTCTGCTGCCACTGTGTGACTACGCATTGGATAGACTTTTGAAATCAATGCGATTTTAGCGTTGGGATTAGCTTGTGCTGCAGCAATCGCAGCACGTAATCCAGCCCCGCCAGCGCCTATTACGGCAAGATCGGCTTGAAAAGTTTGCACGACATTCCTCCAGATTTTTGTTATTTCGCAACGCGACAAACTAAAGGTAGTTCACCCGTCCAAAAGGACGATTGCGAAAGCGTTTCCACTGCTCCTTTATGGGTAAAACAGTATAACCGTGTAGATGTCAGGGAAATTTGACGTGTTCGATTTTTTTGCTGTTCTGTCAGGCGATTTATCATGAAGATTGATGAAATACGTCACGCAATTGTTCACCTAAATGAAATGCGCTTTTTTACTGCACAAAATTTGTCTCTGCCCCGGCTAACGAGTAGACTTCGTGCCCTTGTCTGAAATCGGAGAACAACTCATGAGCGAAACGGCCACCTGGCAGCCGAGCGCATCCATCCCTAATCTGTTAAAACGCGCTGCAATTATGGCGGAGATCCGCCGTTTCTTTGCCGACCGCGGCGTCCTGGAGGTGGAAACCCCGTGCATGAGTCAGGCAACGGTAACGGATATTCATCTGGTCCCGTTTGAAACCCGTTTTGTTGGCCCCGGCCACTCTCAGGGCATGAATTTGTATCTGATGACCAGCCCGGAATACCACATGAAACGCCTGCTGGCAGCGGGGTGTGGTCCGGTCTATCAGCTGTGCCGCAGTTTCCGTAATGAAGAGATGGGTCGTCACCACAACCCGGAATTCACCATGCTGGAGTGGTACCGCCCGCATTATGATATGTACCGCCTGATGAATGAGGTGGACGATCTGCTGCAGCAGGTCCTGGACTGCTCGGAAGCCGAAACCCTTTCCTATCAGCAGGCTTTCCAGCGCCATCTGGAAATCGATCCGCTGTCGGCGGACAAAACCCAGCTGCGCGAAGTGGCGGCAAAACTGGATCTGAGCAACGTGGCGGATACCGAAGAGGATCGCGACACGCTGCTGCAGCTGCTGTTCACCTTCGGCGTGGAACCGCAGATTGGCAAAGACCGTCCGACGTTTGTTTATCACTTCCCGGCAAGCCAGGCCTCACTGGCGCAGATCAGTACCGAAGATCATCGTGTCGCAGAGCGTTTTGAGGTCTATTACAAAGGCATCGAGCTGGCGAACGGCTTCCATGAACTGACCGACGCTCGCGAGCAGGCGCAGCGCTTCGAGCAGGATAACCGCAAGCGCGCCGCGCGCGGTCTGCCGCAGCAGCCTATTGATGTTAATCTGCTTGAAGCATTGAAAGCAGGTCTGCCGGATTGCTCCGGCGTGGCGCTGGGTGTTGACCGTCTGGTCATGCTGGCCCTGGGCGCAGAGCAGCTTGGCGATGTGATTGCCTTTACGGTCGATCGCGCCTAATAAAATGCCGGGTGGCGCTGCGCTTACCCGGCCTACCATTCCTGTCAATTAACCTTTCCATTTCAGCACGACAACATTAAAAACTGCCACATTCCCTATACACGGGTCTTTTTCTTAATTTGCCCCGTATAGCCACAATATCTGTCTGGTCTTCTGCTACCATCCGCGCAGTTTAATTCCTCTTTGGATGGTTCTATGTCCCAGTCACTCAAAAAGATGACCCTCACCGGGCTCATCCTGATGATATTTACCTCAGTCTTTGGCTTTGCCAACAGCCCGTCAGCGTTCTATCTGATGGGCTACAGCGCGACGCCGTTTTATATCGTTTCTGCTCTGTTCTTCTTTATCCCGTTTGCGCTGATGATGGCGGAGATGGGCTCGGCTTACCGGAAAGAAGAGGGTGGGATCTACTCATGGATGAATAACAGCGTCGGGCCGCGCTATGCGTTTATCGGCACGTTTATGTGGTTTTCATCCTACGTCGTCTGGATGGTGAGTACGGCGGCCAAAGTCTGGGTGCCGTTCTCAACGTTTCTTTTCGGCGCCGATAAAACGCAGGTCTGGTCTTTGGCCGGGCTGAGCTCCACGCAGGTCGTCGGGATTCTGGCGGTATGCTGGATGGTTGTCGTGACGCTGGTGGCGTCTAAAGGCATCAATAAAATTGCCCGGATTACCGCCGTGGGCGGGATCTCGGTGATGGGATTGAACCTGGTGCTGCTGCTGGTGAGCATCGCTATCCTGTGCCTGAACGGTGGTCATTTTGCACAGGATGTTAACTTTGCCTCCTCGCCGAATCCGGGCTACCAGTCCGGGCTCGCGATGCTCTCCTTCGTGGTGTTTGCCATCTTCGCTTACGGCGGTATTGAAGCCGTAGGCGGCCTGGTCGATAAGACGGAAAACCCGGAAAAGAACTTTGCGAAAGGCATTATTTTTGCCGCCATCGTGATTTCCATCGGCTATTCGCTGGCGATTTTTCTCTGGGGCGTCAGCACCAACTGGCAGCAGGTGCTGAGCAACAACACCACTAACCTTGGCAACATCACCTATGTGCTGATGAAAAGCCTGGGGATGACGCTGGGGCAGGCGATGAACCTGAGTCCCGAGGCGGCATCGGTAATGGGGGTCTGGTTCGCGCGTATTACCGGCCTGTCGATGTTCCTGGCCTATACCGGCGCATTCTTCACGCTGATCTATTCGCCGCTGAAAGCGATTATTCAGGGTACGCCAAAAGCGCTGTGGCCAGCACGTATGACCCAGCTGAACACCGCAGGCATGCCTGCCAACGCCATGTGGATGCAGTGTGTGCTGGTGTGCGTGTTCATTCTGCTGGTGTCATTTGGCGGCGATACGGCGTCTGCGTTTTACAACAAGCTAACCCTGATGGCGAACGTGTCGATGACCCTGCCGTACCTGTTCCTGACCCTGGCGTTCCCGTTCTTTAAGGCGAAGCAGGATCTTGAACGTCCGTTTGTGATTTTTAAAAGCCGCGCGGCAACGCTGCTGGCCACCACGGTGGTGGTGCTGGTGGTGGCGTTTGCCAACATCTTCACCATTATCCAGCCGGTAATTGAGGCGAACGACTGGAACAGCGCGCTGTGGATGGTGGGCGGCCCAATCTTCTTCTCGCTGCTGGCGATGGGGATTTATGAGAATTACCGTCGACGCGCGATGGCATACGTCGCAGAAGTGGCGTAGCGGGAATAGTCCCCTCCCGAAAGGGAGGGGAGACGCGTTATAAACTGCCCGCCGGGCGCGTACGCGCCGCTGACGTCAGCGTTCTTCCCGTTTTACGCCCGTCCAGGCTTTCCAGACGCATCTGGAACGGTGGGAACGGCATATCAATACCGTGCTCGCGGAAGCCCGCCAGAATCAGCTGGTGGATCTCATGGCGCAGCGGCATACGGTGTCCCATTTCGGCGGCGTAGATACGCAGCTCGAAAATCTGGATCCCCTGCTGTAAATCCACAAGGAAGACTTCCGGCGCCGGGTTGTCGATCACCAGCGAGCAGCGCTCAGCGGCGGTGTAGAGGATCTGGGTAACCTCTTCGCTGTTGGCGTCCGACGGTGCCGGCACCGTCAGCACCACACGGGTAACGGAGTCTGACAGCGACCAGTTGATGAACTGCTCGGTAATAAACGCCTTGTTTGGCACGATGATCTCTTTCCGATCCCAGTCGCTGATCGTCGTCGCACGGGTGTTGATCTTCGTGATGCTGCCGGTCAGATCGCGGATCGTGACGGTATCGCCAATACGGATCGGTTTTTCGAACAGAATGATCAGGCCAGAGATGAAGTTGGCGAAGATCTCCTGTAAACCAAAACCTAACCCTACACCGAGCGCTGCCACCAGCCACTGGAGCTTCGACCACTCAATACCGATCATCGAGAAGCCAACCAGCCCGCCAAACAGCATGATCAGATATTTGGTAATGGTCGTGATCGCATAGCCCGTACCCGGCGTCAAATCCAGATGCTGCAGCAGCGCCAGCTCCAGCAGCGCCGGGAAGTTACGCACCAGCTGGGTGGTGATGATCAGCACCAGAATGGCAATCAGCACCGCCCCCAGGGTAATCGGCTCCAGGCTTTCAACACCCTGCACCGTGGAGGTCACGTCCCAGAGAGAGATGTTCTCCAGGAAGCCGAACGCGGAGTGGATCTCCGACCACAGGAAGATGACCGAGAGGAGGGCAATCAGCATCAGGATGGAGCGAACCAGGCGCAGGGACTGGGTGCTAATGGCATCCAGATCCAGCTCGACCTCGTCCGCTTCCGTCGTGCCTTCCGTACTGTTGACGTGGTTTGGCTCTTCCTCACCCCGCGCGCGCTGGGCGAGGATCTCCGCCCGGCGGTGCTTGGCACGGTCAAACGCCAGACGGCGGCGCTGGATCAGCATCCAGCGGCGGATCACGTGGTACACCACCAGAAGCAGGAACCAGATGGCCACCGAGGTTTCTAGCCTCGCCAGCAGCGCCTGCGCGGTTGCCAGATAGCCCACCGCGGCTGCCAGCATTGCAAACAGCGGCGCGCTAAGCAGCAGGTTCCAGAGCAGCCGGTTGAACATGTTGTCGCCGCTGCCGGATTTATCCAGATAGAGCGGAATACCCGCGCGTTTCAGGCTGAGCGTGACGATGGCCAGCGCCCCGCATATCAGCATAAAGCAGAGGCGGCCCAGCGAGCCTGAGAATTCCCGGTCGTTGAGATTATCGAACATGATCAGCGCCATAATCAGCGGCACAATCAGCCCGATGCTCATCAGGTAGTAACGCATGGCGCGCGCAACGCGATTACGCGGCCAGCCAAAGTGGGTGATGAACAGGCCATTGGGGCGCGCGAAGGTGGCGCATATCATCACCACCCACAGCAGCGGCACCGTGGCGGTGACGCCATCGCCAATCGCTACTGCGAGCGGATAGGGCCAGGCTTCCCGCAGGCCATAGCCCAGGGTCATCCACAACACCGGCAGCGGAGAGGCGACAAGAATCGACCAGAATACGGTGCGCAACGTCAGCCAGAAGTGATCCTGGGTAACTTTCCCGACCCTGGAGCTGGAACGCTCCAGGAAACGGGTGAAATGTCTGCGCGAGTAAATGCTGAAGCCCACCAGAATCAACGCCCCCAGCAGCGGGAAAATGGTCTCTTTGCTGGTGAACATCATCACGCTGGCCTGTCCCAACTGGCTGAAGGTATCCAGCGAAATCAGGCGGCGCAGGTCCTGGACAATCTCAATCGGCCACGAGAAGGTCATCGGACGCACGTCGGACGTCCAGAAGAGATAACGGTGCGTCGCCTCGTTCACCTCTTTCAGCGCATCTTCCAGCTGGCTGTTAGAAACCTTCAGCTTGGTCAGCTCCAGAATCAGCGTATCCCCGCCCTGCAGCAGAGAGTTCAGCAATTCACGCTGGGTACGCAACTGGGCTTCCAGAATACGGTTTTGCTCGCTGGTCAGCGGCTGTCCATCAGCCTGACGGATCTGTCGGATTTGCGGCTGTTTATTGAGAAGATCTTCAAAGTGCAGGCGCTGAACGCGTAGCTGGGCCATCTCGGTATCCAGCTGCTGCGGCTTAGGCATTTCCGGCAGGCGCGCGACCTGGGCACGCAATGCTTCGCCCAGCAGGTTTGATGACCCGAGCCACTGGGACTGCTCGCGCAGAGTGTTTAACGCCTGACGAACCTGCAAGGTTTGATTGGTCGCCTGACGCTGCTGCGAGGCAACCAGATCCATACGCTGCGCCTGCTGATTCAGCGCGGCAGAAAGCTCACGGTTGACCTTAAACTGCTGGACGATGCCGGAAGGCAGGTTATCGCTGTTTTCCGCCAGCAGCTCGGTACTTTCCAGCGCGCGCTCCGCTTCACGCTGGCGCTGACTGTTGAGCTGATTGCGCAGAGCCTGAAGGTAAGCGTCCAGCTGCTCGCTCTGCTTCTGAGCGAGTTCAGAGCGCATTCGTGACAGCTCCTGGCGGTTATTGGCGGAAAGCTGCGCCAGCTCCAGCTCATCGACAAGGGCCTTCAGGCGAGCCGATTCTGCCTGCAGGCCCAGATTTTGGGCCTGCGCCTGTGGCGTGTTGCCGTTTTGCGTACCCACGCGGCGCTCAACTTCATTAAGCTGGCGACGGGCGTCGGTTTGCTGCTGCGGAAGCTGGCTGAGGGAGTCGGCAATTTCACGCGCTCGCTCCTGCTCCTGCTGAGCAAGGCGGCTCTTTTCCAGAAGCTGGCTGCTGACCTGCAGGATCTCCTGGTTCAGCGCGTCGGAGGTCATGCCTGCCGGCACATCGCGCGGTTCGTCACGCAGATTATTGAGCTGCGCGCGCAGCGTCTGGGAGAGTTTGGGGAAGTTGTCGATAACCTGCTGATACTGCTGAGCGCGCTCAAGCGAGCCTTTCCGCTCCTCAAGCGCGTTCAGAGCAGCCTGGAGCGACTCGACGGTCTCTGGCTGAGCGGGTTTGGCCGCTTTTGCCTGCTCCAGTTCCTGGGTTATCTGTTTGGCGTCGGGGGCTGTCGCTGCGTACGCCCCCATGCTGAGGCACCAGGCCATCAGTAGAACGATAATCGGGCGCACGTCAGCGATCCTTCTGTTGTTAGCCTTCGTCTTTTTTGTCTTCAACCAGCGGGCTGGCGTCGTGCTCGGCCTGGATCTCTTCCTGTGACAGCGGAGCAGGTTCTGCCTCTGGCGTCACGAAGGTTTCTGTCGAGACCGCCAGCGGCTGGCCCAGTTTGGTGACCGACAGGCTTTCGAGTTGTTCAGCCAGCTTCACTTTGCCTGGCGCAAACAGGTTGATCACGGTGGAGCCCAGCTTGAAGCGACCCATTTCCTGACCTTTCAGCAGGGCCACAGAGCCTTCCGCTTCACCGGCAGGCCAGGTCCAGCGTTTGATCACGCCTTCACGCGGTGGAGTGATGGTGCCGGCCCAGACAGTTTCAATGCTGCCTACGATGGTTGCACCCACCAGAATCTGTGCCATAGGGCCAAATTCAGTATCAAACAGACAGATGACGCGCTCGTTACGGGCAAACAGGTTCGGCACGTTCTGCGCGGTCAGGTGGTTCACGGAGAACAGATCGCCCGGGACGTAAATCATCTCGCGCAGGATGCCGTTACACGGCATGTGCACGCGGTGGTAGTCGCGCGGTGACAGATAGGTGGTGGCAAAGGTACCGTTGCGGAACAGATCCGCCATCAGGTAGTTACCCGCCAGCAGCGCTTCCAGGCTGTAATTATGGCCCTTCGCCTGCAGAATTTTGTCGTCTTCGATGTTACCCAACTGGCTAATGACGCCGTCTGCCGGCATCACCAGGACGTTAGGGTCGGTGTTCAGCGGGCGCACGTCGTCACGCAGCGGGCGCACGAAGAATTCGTTGAAGGTGCGGTAGCTGGCGGTGTCCGGCTTCTGCGCCTCTTTCATATCGACCTTGTAATATTTTACGAAAAGGTCGATGACCAGTTTGGTCAGCCAGCCCGCGCGTTTGCTTGCGCCCCAGCCCGCCAGGCGAGTGAGCCACAGTTTTGGCAGAATGTATTGAAGCGAAAGTTTAAATGCGTTTAACAAGGTAGCCTCCAGGCCATTGTTTTGTCGTTCCTGATCCGGCGTTATGCCGCCGGAACCTGAAAAAAGGGGACGATTTTAGCGATGCTTAGCTTAGTTGTCAGTTATCAGAATCAGAAAAGTTTTTACGCGTTTTTACCTGATCCATGCTCTCAAGAATACGGTGGTAATTCTCGAAGCGGGTCTCCGCGATCTCGCCTTTCTCAACCGCTTCACGGATAGCGCAGCCTGGGTCGTTATCGTGTTTACAGTCGCGGTACTTGCAAGCGCCTAAATAATCATGGAATTCGACAAATCCGTTAAAGATTTGTTCCGGCTCCAGGTGCCATAAACCGAACTCTCGCACGCCCGGGGAGTCGATGACATCGCCCCCGTGCGGGAAGTGATACAGGCGTGACGCGGTGGTGGTGTGCTGGCCCAGGCCCGAGACATCAGAGACATCGTTGGTGAGGATCTCTTGCTGGAGGCCAAGCAGGTTGTTCAGCAGGCTCGATTTGCCCACGCCGGACTGGCCCGCAAAGATGCTGATGCGATCGGTAAGCGCCTCTTCCAGCGGTTTCAGGCCATCTTTGGTATAGCTGGAGACCATCAGAACGCGGTAGCCAATCTTGCGATAGATATCCATCTGCTCATTGACGAAGGCCATGCCGTCGTCGTCCAGCAGATCGATTTTGTTCAGCACGATAATCGGTTCAACCTGCAGCGTTTCGCAGGCGACGAGATATCGGTCGATAATATTGAGCGACAGTTCGGGCAAAATCGCCGATACGATAACAATCTGGTTAATGTTGGCGGCAATCGGTTTGACCCCGTCGTAGAAATCGGGACGGGTTAATACGGACGTGCGCTCATGGACCGCTTCAACGATGCCTTTTACCGTCACGCCTTCCGCCGCCTCTTTACCCGGCCGCCAGACGACGCGGTCGCCGGTCACCAGAGAACGAATGGTCCGGCGGATGTTGCAGCGGTGAATCGCACCATCGGCGGATTCCACGTCAGCGTGCATACCGAAACGGCTGATGACTACGCCTTCCGTTGGGTCGCCAAACAGGTTGTCGTCGTAATCGACCTTCTCCGCAGTGGTTTTAAGACGGCGCTGGTGATTGGCATTCACGCGGCGCTGCTGCCCTTTGGAGAGTTTATTTTTACTCAATCGCACTGGCTCCTGGTCGCCCGTAGGGGGCAAAACCTCTATGATACACTCTAATTAATACTAGTTAACCTGCTACTGCCGGTTATGCGAGAAGGGTGGAAAATAACATGAGCGCGGATGAAAACAACCTGATTTGGATCGATCTCGAAATGACCGGGCTGGATCCCGAGCGCGATCGCATTATTGAAATTGCAACCCTGGTGACGGACGCCAACCTGAATATCCTGGCGGAAGGGCCAACGATAGCGGTGCATCAGTCCGATGACCAGCTGGCATTGATGGATGAGTGGAACGTGCGTACCCACACCGGCAGCGGTCTGGTGGAGCGGGTAAAGGCGAGCACTATGGGTGATCGTGAGGCGGAGCTGGCGACGCTTGAGTTCCTGAAACAGTGGGTTCCGGCAGGCAAATCGCCAATCTGTGGGAATAGCATCGGCCAGGATCGTCGTTTCCTGTTTAAGTACATGCCGGAGCTGGAGTCTTACTTCCACTACCGCTATCTGGACGTCAGCACGTTGAAAGAGCTGGCGCGTCGCTGGAAGCCTGAAATCCTCGACGGCTTTAAAAAACAGGGCACGCATCAGGCGATGGATGATATCCGAGAGTCCGTGGCGGAGCTTTCCTACTACCGCGAAAACTTTATTAAGCTGTGATTTTGCGATCCGGCGCCTTGCGTGGCCGGGTTTTTGTCGTTAAATTGTTCAGCTTGCCGATTAAATAAGCATTTGAACTTAATTTCGAAAAAATCGCTTTAAGGGGGGTTGCAGCTAAAAGGATTTCTCGTATAATGCGCCTCCCGTAACGACAGAGAATTACACGTTACGACAGCAACAAAAGCAGTGCAGATTTGCGGGAATAGCTCAGTTGGTAGAGCACGACCTTGCCAAGGTCGGGGTCGCGAGTTCGAGTCTCGTTTCCCGCTCCAAAATTTGAAAGTGCTTCCATAGCACAGACTGCCCAAGCGGGAATAGCTCAGTTGGTAGAGCACGACCTTGCCAAGGTCGGGGTCGCGAGTTCGAGTCTCGTTTCCCGCTCCAAAATTTGAAAGTGCTTCCACAGCACGGACCACCCAAGCGGGAATAGCTCAGTTGGTAGAGCACGACCTTGCCAAGGTCGGGGTCGCGAGTTCGAGTCTCGTTTCCCGCTCCAAATTCTTCTTCATCTCTAAAATATCCACAGCGAAAAGCATCGCTGGGGACGTTTTCTGTTGTCTCTGAAATACTCTTGTGAACAGAGTTATCCACAGAAACTGCGCTTAACCGAAACAGGGTTAAAACTTAGCATGGTGAATAATATCTTCGTAAAGCACTGTATTTACAGTATAAAATTTGATTTCAAAATGTTATTGAGATCACTTGACCTCTTCTCCAGCCCAGATGGCGCTTGAGTTTGTAATTTTATTCACAGGCTGTGAATAGTTCAGGCATCCCGCGGAAGCCCTTTTTCAATCACCCTCACCAGACGCTGTTTCTTCGGTAGCTGCACCTCGACCACGCAGGCATTACGTTTCTCAATTTGCTGCGCAATCGCCCATTCTATGTGCTCATCAAGAAGTGGGTGCTCACCTCTACGGCTTTCAAGCGCCTGCACGTTCGCTTCATCCCACGGGGCATTACCCAGCGCGACGGCCACATTTCGCAGCCAGCGCAGATGCCCGATACGGCGAATGGCCGAACCTTCCGTCACCTTCAGGAACCAGGCCTCGGTCCAGGCGAACAGCTCAATGAGCGGCGGCGCATGGAGCGCCTTACGCGGGCTGAAATCCTCTTCGTCCGTAAGCTGTGAATAGCGGTTCCACGGGCAGATGAGCTGGCAATCGTCGCAGCCGTAGATGCGGTTGCCGATAAGCGGTCGGAACTCCTCTGGAATGGCCCCTTCCAGTTCGATAGTGAGGTAGGAGATACAGCGACGGGCATCAACGGTGTAAGGCTCAACGATGGCGCCCGTTGGGCAGATGGTCATACAGGCCACGCAACGGCCGCAGTCTTCCTCTACCGGGCCGTCTACCGGCAGCGGTAAATCAATCAGCAGTTCACCCAGAAAGAAGAACGATCCGGCGTCGCGGCTGAGGATTAGTGAGTGCTTACCTGTCCAGCCAAGCCCGGCTTTTTCGGCAATCGGGCGCTCAAGAATAGGCGCAGAATCGACAAAGGGTCTAAAATTCAGCGAAACACAGTGCTGCTGAATAGTTTCCCCGAGTTTTTTTAAACGGTTACGCAAAAGCTTATGGTAATCACGTCCCAGGGCGTACCGGCTGACGTAACCCAAAGAGGGATTTTTTAGCGTGCGCGCAAAGGCCGCGTTGGCGGGCAGATAGTTCATGCGCACGCTGATGACGCGTAATGTCCCCGGCAAAAGCTCGTGTGGACGGGCGCGCATCATGCCATGGCGCGCCATCCACTCCATTTCGCCGTGGTATTGTTTGTCCAGCCAGGCCTGCAGTTTCGGCTCGCTGGCGGAAAGGTCGGTATCGGTAATGCCCACCTTCTGGAAGCCAAGCTCAGCACCCCACTGTTTTATTTTTTGCGCTAATTCATTGAGATCGAGGGGCTGTGACATGACGGACCATACGGTGAAGAAAAACCCCGCAAGTATACCACATTCCATCTGGCATGCGGATGACCTCCGGCGCGCCGAAAAAGAGGCCGCAGACAGCCTCGGGATTACCCTGTATGAACTGATGCTGCGCGCGGGTGAGGCGGCGTTTGACGTAGCCCGAAGCGCCTTCCCGCAGGCGGCCCACTGGCTGATTCTGTGCGGTCACGGCAACAACGGCGGTGATGGCTACGTCGTTGCCCGTCTCGCGGTGGCTGCGGGTCTCCGCGTGACCTTGCTGGCTCTTGAAAGTGATAAACCGCTGCCGGAAGAGGCCAGCGCGGCGCGGGAGGCATGGCTGAACGCAGGCGGTGTGATTCATGCGCCTGATATCGTCTGGCCAGAGGATGTTGATCTGATTGTTGACGGGCTGCTGGGCACCGGGCTGCGCAGCGCGCCGCGCGAAAACGTTGCCGCACTCATTGAACACGCTAACAGACATTCCGCGCCGGTAGTCGCCCTGGATATTCCCTCTGGACTGATAGCACAAACCGGCGCGACGCCGGGGGCGGTGATTCAGGCGGCACATACGGTGACCTTCATTGCCCTGAAGCCGGGTTTACTGACTGGCAAAGCGCGGGATGTCGTCGGCGTGTTGCACCACAGTGCGCTGGGGCTGGAGAGCTGGCTCGCCGGGCAGGAAACGAAACTGTCACGCTTTGACGCCTCGCAGCTCCCAGCGTGGCTCCCGCCGCGCCGGTCGACGTCCCATAAGGGCGATCACGGCAGGCTGGTCATTGTGGGCGGCGACCACGGTACGGCAGGTGCGATTCGCATGACCGGTGAAGCGGCTTTGCGCAGCGGCGCCGGATTAGTGCGAGTGCTCACTCGCATTGAGAATATTGCGCCAATCATCACTGCCCGACCGGAGTTGATGGTGCACGAGCTTACGCCCCAGTCGCTTGAAGAGAGCCTTGAATGGGCGGATGTGGTGGTGATTGGCCCTGGGCTTGGGCAACAGGCATGGGGTAAACAGGCCCTGCAAAAGGTCGAGAATTTTCGTAAACCGATGCTGTGGGATGCCGACGCGCTTAACCTTCTGGCAATAAACCCGGATAAGCGTCACAATCGCATTCTGACGCCACACCCCGGCGAAGCCGCGCGGCTGCTTAACTGCAGCGTGGCAGAAATTGAAAGCGATCGCTTACTTTCTGCTCAGCGTCTGGTAAAACGTTACGGAGGTGTTGCTGTTTTGAAAGGGGCAGGAACCGTTGTCGCCTGTGACGAGACGCAGGGCATTATTGATGCCGGAAATGCGGGCATGGCGATCGGCGGCATGGGCGATGTGCTTTCCGGCATCATCGGCGCATTGCTTGGACAGAAACTTCCCCTTTATGATGCAGCCTGCGCGGGCTGCGTGGCTCACGGCGTTGCGGCGGATAAACTGGCTGCGCGTTACGGTACACGCGGTATGCTGGCCACCGATCTCTTTTGCACGCTGCGGCGTGTTGTTAACCCGGATGTGATTGACGTAGAAAATGACTAATCGAGCGATTCCTTTACCTGATGAACAAGCCACTTTAGAACTCGGCAAGCGCGTGGCGCAGGCCTGTCAGGGGGCAACCGTCATTTATCTGTATGGTGATTTAGGTGCGGGTAAAACCACCTTTAGCCGGGGTTTTTTGCAGGCGTTAGGGCATAACGGGAATGTCAAAAGCCCAACCTACACGCTGGTAGAACCGTACACCCTTGAAAATCTCATGGTGTACCACTTCGATTTATACCGCCTTGCGGATCCTGAGGAGCTGGAATTTATGGGGATCCGTGATTATTTTGCCAACGACGCCATTTGCCTGGTGGAGTGGCCGCAACAAGGTGCGGGTGTGCTGCCTGACCCGGATGTCGAAATTCACTTAGATTACCAGGCACAAGGGCGTGAGGCACGCATCAGTGCTGTTTCCTCATCAGGCAGTTCCTTACTGGCGCGACTGGCCGGTTAAGCGTAGGGATGACGGGATGATAAATCGCGTTAAAGGTTGGTTGTTGGCTGCCACCGTGCTGCTGTGCGCGCAGGCCGGGGCGGCAAACCTCTCAGATATTCAGGTATCGAACGGCGAAAGCCAGGCCCGGATCACGTTCAGCTTTATGGGCGATCCTGAATATGCGTTTTCACAGCCAGACAGCCACAGCGTGGCGCTGGATATCAAACAGACAGGCGTGATTCAGGGGCTACCGCTGCGGTTCAGCGGTAACAACCTGGTGAAAAGCATCCGTTCGGGAACACCGCAGGATAGCCAGTCGCTACGCCTGGTGGTCGATCTGACCGAAAAGGGCATAACGAAGGCGGTGAAGCAGCAAAACGGAGCGAACTATACGGTGGTCTTTACCATCAATGCCGACGCACCGCCACCGCCTCCACCGCCGCCGGTCGTAGCGAAGCGTGTGGAAGAACCGGTGTATACGCCCCGTCCTTCTGAACCTGCGCGTAATCCGTTTAAATCGCAGAACGATCGCATTACTGCGGCAACCAGCAGCAATACGGTGACGCGTCCGGCTGCCAGCGCGCGACGCGCGACGGCCAGCGGTGACAAAGTGATTATCGCCATTGATGCGGGTCACGGCGGGGAAGATCCGGGGGCGATTGGCCCTGGCGGCACGCGAGAAAAAAACGTGACGATCGCTATCGCGCGTAAACTGCGTTCGCTACTCAATGACGACCCGATGTTTAAAGGCGTGTTGACCCGCGACGGGGATTACTTTATCTCCGTAATGGGACGCTCGGATGTGGCGCGTAAGCAAAACGCGAACTTCCTGGTCTCCATTCATGCGGACGCCGCACCGAATCGTAGCGCGACCGGCGCCTCGGTTTGGGTGCTGTCAAACCGTCGCGCCAACAGCGAAATGGCCAACTGGCTGGAAGAGCATGAGAAGCAGTCTGAACTGTTAGGCGGCGCGGGCGATGTGCTGGCGAACAGCCAGTCCGATCCGTACCTCAGCCAGGCGGTGCTGGATTTACAGTTCGGTCATTCTCAGCGCGTCGGGTATGATGTCGCCACTAACGTATTGAACCAGCTGCAAAGCGTTGGCGTGCTGCATAAGCGTCGTCCGGAACATGCCAGCCTCGGCGTTCTGCGCTCGCCGGATATTCCGTCCATCCTCGTAGAGACGGGCTTTATCAGTAACAACGGTGAAGAGCGTCTGCTGGGAAGCGACAGCTACCAGCAGCAAATTGCCGAAGCGATTTATAACGGTCTGCGTAAATACTTTGATGCCCATCCGCTGCAGTCTGCGCCACAGAGTGGTGCTGGCCAGACGGCCAGCGCAGCGCTGCCGGGTGAGATGACCGCGACCAACTAAGGAGAATTCATGCCGATTCAGGTTCTACCGCCGCAGCTCGCGAACCAAATCGCCGCCGGTGAGGTGGTGGAACGCCCTGCGTCGGTGGTGAAGGAGCTGGTGGAAAACAGCCTCGATGCGGGCGCAACCCGCATCGATATTGATATCGAACGCGGTGGCGCGAAGCTTATTCGCATTCGCGACAACGGCTGTGGCATTAAAAAAGACGAGCTCGCGCTGGCGCTGGCCCGTCACGCCACCAGTAAAATTGCCTCTCTGGATGACCTGGAGGCGATTATTAGCCTCGGTTTTCGCGGTGAAGCGCTGGCCAGTATCAGCTCGGTTTCGCGCTTAACGCTGACCTCCCGTACCGCCGAACAGCAGGAAGCCTGGCAGGCTTACGCCGAAGGGCGCGATATGGATGTCACGGTTAAACCCGCAGCACACCCTGTCGGCACGACGCTTGAAGTATTAGATCTCTTCTACAACACCCCCGCCCGACGCAAGTTTATGCGTACCGAGAAGACCGAGTTCGGCCATATCGACGAGATCATCCGGCGTATCGCACTGGCGCGATTCGATGTCACCATCAACCTCAGCCACAACGGCAAGGTGATGCGCCAGTATCGCGCGGTGGCAGAAGGTGGACAGAAAGAGCGCCGTTTGGGGGCGATCTGCGGTACGCCGTTCCTTGAACAGGCCCTGGCCATTGAGTGGCAGCACGGCGATCTGGCGCTGCGCGGCTGGGTTGCCGATCCAAACGCGAGCAGTGCTGCGTTTGCGGAGATCCAGTATTGCTACGTCAACGGCCGCATGATGCGCGACCGTCTCATCAATCACGCGATTCGCCAGGCCTGCGAAGACAAACTGGGTGCCGATCAGCAGCCTGCATTCGTCCTTTATCTGGACATCGACCCCCATCAGGTGGATGTGAACGTCCATCCCGCCAAGCATGAGGTGCGGTTCCACCAGTCGCGTCTGGTTCACGACTTCATTTATCAGGGCGTGGCCACCGTGTTGCAGCAGCAGGCAGAGCCAACGCTGCCGCTGGAGAACGACGCTCCTGCACCGCGTCCGCTGCCCGAAAACCGTGTGGCGGCAGGGCGCAACCATTTTGCGGAGCCTGCCGTTGCGCGTGAACCGGAAGCCCCGCGTTACTCCCCGGCTGGTAGCGCGCCGCGTCCAACGGGCGCGAACTATCCGAATGCCCAGCCTGGCTATCAGAAGCAGCAGGGCGCGTTGTACCGCAAGCTGCTGGAAACGCCAGCCGTGGAACGTAAAGAGCACATTCCGGCCGCTCAGCCTTCTCTGGACGGCCATAGCCAGAGTTTTGGCCGGGTGCTGACGATTATCGCGCCGGATATGGCACTGCTTGAGCGTGACGGCAAATTGATGCTTCTGGCACTGCCGGTCGCCGAACGCTGGCTTAAGCAGGTGCAGCTCACGCCTGGCGAAAATGCCGCCTGCGCGCAGCCGTTGTTAATTCCGGTTCGCCTGAAAATATCCCCTGATGAAACAAGGGTATTGCAGCGCGCCGAGTCGCAGCTGGCGCAGATGGGTATTGAAACTGTGCTCGAACCACAACATGTGACAATTCGTGCAGTGCCTTTACCCTTACGCCAACAAAATTTACAAAACTTGATTCCTGAACTGATAGGCTACCTGGCGCAGCAAACAGCGTTTGATGCCGCCAACACCGCGCAGTGGATCGCCCGCCATCTGGCAAGCGAACACACGCCGTGGAGTATGGCGCAGGCCATTAGCGTGCTGGCGGAGGTGGAACGCCTCTGTCCGCATCTGGTGAAAACGCCGCCGGGTGGGTTATTACAACCTGTTGATTTACAAACGGCGATGAACGCCCTGAAACATGATTGACGCAAGTAAGGCGAGCCTGCCTAAGGCAATTTTTTTAATGGGCCCAACGGCCTCCGGCAAAACGGCGCTCGCCATTGAGTTGCGTAAAGTTTTGCCTGTAGAGTTGATTAGCGTCGACTCCGCCCTCATCTACCGGGGGATGGACATCGGCACGGCGAAGCCTGACGCAGAAGAGCTGCGTGCGGCACCGCACCGTTTGCTGGATATTCTCGACCCGGCTCAGGCGTACTCCGCAGCGGATTTCCGCCGGGATGCCTTAGCCGAGATGGCCGAGATAACGGCGGCGGGACGTATACCGCTGTTGGTTGGCGGAACCATGCTCTATTTCAAGGCGTTGCTGGAGGGGTTGTCACCCCTGCCATCCGCGGATCCGGAAATAAGAGCGAAAATTGAGCAGCAGGCGGCAGAGCAGGGTTGGGACGTTTTGCATCAGCAACTGGCGGAAATTGACCCGGTTGCCGCAGCACGGATCCATCCAAATGATCCGCAAAGGCTTTCCCGGGCACTGGAAGTTTTTTTCATTTCGGGTAAAACTTTAACGGAACTGACGCAAACGTCAGGAGACGCTCTGCCGTATCAGGTGCATCAGTTCGCCATCGCCCCGGCGAGCCGTGAACTGCTCCATCAGCGAATTGAGCAGCGTTTTCATCAGATGTTAGCTTCAGATTTTGAAGCAGAAGTGCGGGCGTTATTTGCCCGTGGAGATTTGCATACGGACATGCCTTCCATTCGTTGTGTGGGATACCGCCAGATGTGGTCGTATCTTGAAGGTGAGATTTCATACGATGAAATGGTTTATAGAGGTGTTTGCGCCACGAGACAGTTAGCGAAGCGCCAGATCACCTGGTTGCGCGGTTGGGACGGCGTTCACTGGCTAGACAGTGAAAAACCGCAACAGGCGTTAAACGAAGTGATTGAGGTTGTTGGTGATATCGCTCACTGAATGTGTACAATTGAGACGTATCGTGCGCAATTTTTCAGAATCGCAAGGTTCTAAGTACAAAACAAGCATATAAGGAAAAGATAGAATGGCTAAGGGGCAATCTTTACAAGATCCGTTCCTGAACGCATTGCGTCGGGAACGTGTTCCAGTTTCTATTTATTTGGTGAATGGTATTAAGCTGCAAGGTCAGATTGAGTCTTTCGATCAGTTTGTGATTCTGTTGAAAAACACGGTCAGTCAGATGGTCTACAAGCACGCTATTTCTACTGTTGTTCCGTCCCGTCCGGTATCTCATCACAGCAATAACGCTGGCGGCGGCACTGGTAGTAACTACCATCATGGCAGCAGCGCGCAGGGCTCTTCAACGCCGGCGCAGGACAGCGACGAAACCGAATAAGGTTTCGCACTGTTATCCACACGGGGAGCCAGGGATCCTGCGTTCCCCGCTGATCTTTTTAGAGAGGTTTACGCTTGTTTGACCGTTATGATGCCGGTGAGCAGGCGGTGCTGGTACACATCTATTTTTCGCAAGACAAAGATATGGAAGACCTCCAGGAGTTTGAATCTCTGGTCTCTTCCGCCGGTGTCGAAGCAATGCAGGTGATTACCGGTAGCCGTAAAGCGCCGCACCCAAAGTATTTTGTTGGTGAAGGTAAAGCAGTCGAAATTGCGGATGCCGTAAAAGCAACCGGCGCGTCAGTCGTGTTGTTTGATCATGCGCTGTCTCCAGCCCAGGAGCGCAACCTGGAAGCCCTTTGCGAATGCCGTGTTATCGATCGCACGGGTTTGATTTTAGATATTTTTGCTCAGCGTGCACGTACCCACGAAGGGAAACTGCAGGTTGAGCTGGCGCAGCTGCGCCATCTGGCAACGCGTCTGGTGCGTGGCTGGACACACCTTGAAAGACAAAAAGGCGGGATTGGTTTGCGCGGCCCGGGTGAAACCCAGCTCGAAACCGACCGTCGTTTGCTGCGTGGCCGAATTACCCAGATCCTCTCACGTCTGGAAAGGGTTGAGAAACAGCGTGAGCAGGGGCGTCGGGCACGAACGAAAGCCGACATCCCGACGGTGTCGCTGGTGGGGTATACCAACGCCGGTAAATCCACCCTGTTTAACCAGATAACCGAGGCCCAGGTTTATGCCGCAGACCAGCTGTTTGCGACCCTGGACCCTACGCTGCGCCGTATTGACGTCGCAGACGTCGGTGAAACGGTGCTGGCGGATACCGTAGGGTTTATCCGTCACCTGCCGCATGACCTGGTGGCGGCATTCAAGGCCACCCTGCAGGAGACGCGACAGGCGACGCTGCTGCTGCACGTGATTGATGCGGCAGACGTGCGCGTGCAGGAGAACATCGACGCGGTGAACGTGGTGCTCGAAGAGATCGACGCCCACGAAATTCCCACGCTGTTGGTCATGAACAAGATCGATATGCTGGACGATTTCGAACCGCGTATCGACAGAGATGAAGAGAACAAACCGATTCGGGTCTGGCTTTCTGCCCAGACCGGTATTGGTGTGCCACTGCTTTTCCAGGCTTTGACAGAACGTCTTTCCGGTGAGGTAGCTCAGCACACGCTGCGACTGCCGCCACAGGAAGGCAGGCTGCGCAGCCGGTTTTATCAGCTTCAGGCGATAGAAAAAGAGTGGATGGAGGATGACGGCAGCGTGGGGATGCAGGTGCGTATGCCGATCGTTGACTGGCGTCGCCTCTGTAAACAAGAACCTGCGCTGGTCGACTATATCGTCTGATCAGAAAGGGGATGCCTGAATAATTCGCCCTTGCATAACAAATATGGAGCATATACATGGCGTGGAATCAGCCCGGTAATAACGGACAAGACCGCGACCCGTGGGGAAGCAGCAAACCTGGCGGCAACTCTGAGGGAAATGGCAACAAAGGTGGTCGCGAGCAGGGGCCGCCGGATCTGGATGATATCTTCCGCAAGCTGAGCAAGAAGCTTGGTGGCCTTGGCGGAGGAAAAGGTTCTGGCTCGGGTGGCAATTCCACTCAGAGTTCGCGCCCGCCAATGGGGGGCCGCGTAGTGGGCATCGTGGCCGCTGCGGTGGTCATCATCTGGGCAGCCAGCGGATTCTACACCATTAAAGAAGCAGAGCGCGGCGTGGTCACCCGTTTCGGCAAGTTCAGCCATCTGGTTGAGCCGGGTCTGAACTGGAAGCCGACCTTCATTGACGACGTGACCGCGGTAAACGTGGAATCCGTCCGTGAACTGGCCGCCTCTGGCGTGATGCTGACCTCTGACGAAAACGTGGTGCGCGTTGAGATGAACGTGCAGTACCGCGTGACCGATCCTGAGCGTTATCTGTTTAGCGTGACCAGCGCCGATGACAGCCTGCGTCAGGCGACCGACAGCGCCCTGCGCGGTGTGATCGGTAAATACACCATGGACCGTATCCTGACCGAAGGTCGTACCGTTATTCGTAGCGATACCCAGCGCGAGCTGGAAGAGACCATTCGTCCGTACAACATGGGTATCACCCTGCTGGACGTCAACTTCCAGGCTGCGCGTCCGCCGGAAGAGGTGAAAGCCGCATTTGACGATGCGATTGCTGCCCGTGAAAACGAACAGCAGTACATCCGTGAAGCAGAAGCGTACACCAACGAAGTTCAGCCACGCGCTAACGGTCAGGCGCAGCGTATTCTGGAAGAAGCGCGCGCGTATAAGACGCAGACCATCCTGGAAGCTCAGGGTGAAGTGGCTCGCTTTGCGAAGATCCTGCCGGAATATAAAGCGGCACCGGAAATTACCCGTGAGCGTCTCTATATCGAGACCATGGAAAAAGTGCTGAGCCACACCCGCAAAGTGTTGGTTAACGACAATAAAGGCGGAAACCTGATGGTTCTGCCGCTGGATCAGATGCTGAAAGGCAGTTCTGCGCCAGCAGCGAAAGGCGACACCAGCGGCGCGAACAACCTGCTGCGTCTGCCGCCAGCCTCAACAGGCAGCGCCAGCACGAACACAACGCCTTCTTCGAACGATGGTGACATTATGGACCAACGCCGTGCTAACGCGCAGCGTAACGACTACCAGCGTCAGGGGGAATAAGGATGCGTAAGTCAGTTATTGCGATCATCGTCATCGTACTGGTCGTGCTTTATACCTCGATCTTTGTGGTGAAAGAAGGCGAGCGTGGGATCAAGTTCCAGTTCAGCAGCGTCGTGCGTGATGGCGACAAACGCCCGGTAATTTACGAGCCGGGCCTGCACTTCAAGGTGCCGTTCATTCAGTCAGTGAAAACGCTTGATGCGCGTATCCAGACCATGGATAACCAGGCTGACCGTTTCGTGACCAAAGAGAAGAAAGACCTGATCGTTGATTCCTATATCAAATGGCGTATCAGCGATTTCAGCCGTTACTTCCTGGCAACGGGCGGCGGTGACGTTTCTCAGGCAGAAGTGCTGCTGAAGCGTAAGTTCTCTGACCGTCTGCGTTCCGAGATTGGTCGTTTGGATGTGAAAGACATCGTGACCGACTCCCGTGGTCGTCTGACCCTGGAAGTTCGCGATGCCCTGAACTCCGGTACCGCGGGCACGGAAGACGAAGTTTCAACCCCGGCAGCAGATGATGCGATTGCCAAAGCGGCTGAACGCGTTCAGGCGGAGACCAACGGTAAAGTGCCGGTGATCAACCCGAACAGTATGGCTGCGCTGGGTATCGAAGTGGTTGACGTGCGTATCAAGCAGATCAACTTGCCAGCAGAAGTGTCTGAGGCGATTTACAACCGTATGCGCGCCGAGCGTGAAGCGGTAGCCCGTCGTCACCGTTCACAGGGCCAGGAAGAGGCTGAGAAGCTGCGTGCAGCAGCGGATTACGAAGTCACCAAGACGCTGGCGGAATCTGAGCGCCAGGGCCGTATCCTGCGCGGTGAAGGTGATGCCGAAGCGGCAAAGCTGTTCGCTGATGCCTTCAGCCAGGATCCTGACTTCTACGCCTTTATCCGTAGCCTGCGTGCTTACGAGAATAGCTTCCAGAGCAATCAGGATGTGATGGTGCTCAGCCCGGACAGCGATTTCTTCCGTTATATGAAGACGCCGACTAACGCAACGCGATAAACTCAGGCTCGTTTGAGTATTCAAACCACCGCTCTTAACGGAGCGGTGGTTTTCTTTTATAAGGAATAAAAATGAATTCAACGATCTGGCTCGCACTGGCTTTGGTCCTGGTGCTGGAAGGCCTTGGACCGATGCTCTATCCACGCGCCTGGCGTCGAATGATCGCCACGATGAGCCAACTGCCGGATAATATTTTGCGTCGTTTTGGCGGTGGTCTTGTGGTTGCGGGCATCGTGATCTACTACATGTTGAGGAAAACGATTGGCTGATCAAAAAGTAGGCGCAATCGGCGTATTTTGAGGTCAAAAAGTGCTGTATATCTGAAAAAGCGATGGTAGAATCCATTTTTAAGCAAACGGTGATTTTGAAAAAAATGGGTAACAACGTCGTCGTACTGGGCACCCAATGGGGTGACGAAGGTAAAGGGAAGATTGTTGATCTTCTGACTGAACGGGCTAAATATGTTGTACGCTACCAGGGCGGTCACAACGCAGGCCATACTCTCGTAATCAACGGTGAAAAAACCGTCCTCCATCTTATTCCATCAGGCATTCTTCGTGATAACGTCACCAGCATCATCGGTAACGGCGTTGTGCTGTCTCCTGCTGCGCTGATGAAAGAGATGAAAGGTCTGGAAGACCGTGGTATCCCTGTTCGTGAGCGTCTGCTGCTCTCCGAAGCCTGCCCGCTGATCCTGGATTATCACGTGGCGCTGGACGTCGCGCGTGAGAAAGCGCGCGGTGCGAAAGCGATCGGTACCACCGGTCGTGGCATCGGCCCGGCTTACGAAGATAAAGTTGCACGCCGCGGTCTGCGCGTAGGTGACCTCTTCGACAAAGCAACCTTCGCTGAAAAACTGAAAGAAGTGATGGAATATCACAACTTCCAGCTGGTGAACTTCTACAAAGCTGACGCTGTTGACTACCAGAAAGTGCTGGATGACGTCATGGCGATTGCTGACATTCTGACCGGTATGGTTGTTGATGTGTCCGATTTGCTGGACCAGGCGCGCAAGCGTGGCGATTTCGTCATGTTCGAAGGCGCGCAGGGTACGCTGCTGGACATCGACCACGGTACCTATCCGTACGTCACCTCCTCTAACACCACTGCAGGTGGCGTGGCGACCGGCTCTGGCCTGGGTCCACGTTATGTGGATTACGTTCTGGGCATCATCAAAGCGTACTCCACTCGCGTGGGTGCGGGTCCATTCCCGACCGAGCTGTTTGATGAAACCGGCGAGTTCCTGTGCAAGCAAGGTAACGAGTTTGGCGCGACCACCGGTCGTCGTCGTCGTACCGGCTGGCTGGATGCGGTTGCAGTACGTCGTGCAGTGCAGATCAACTCCCTCTCTGGCTTCTGCCTGACCAAGCTGGACGTACTGGACGGCCTGAAAGAAGTGAAAATCTGCGTAGGCTACCGTATGCCAGACGGCCGCGAAGTGACCACCACTCCGCTGGCAGCTGACGACTGGGAAGGCATTGAGCCAATCTACGAAACCATGCCGGGCTGGTCTGAGACCACTTTCGGTGTGAAAGAGCGTAGCGGCCTGCCGCAGGCGGCGCTGGATTACATCAAGCGTATTGAAGAACTGACCGAAGTGCCGATCGATATTATTTCTACCGGCCCGGATCGTACTGAAACGATGATCCTGCGCGACCCGTTCGACGCATAATCTTCGTGAATGCTGGCCTGCGGGGGGACCCGTAGGCCAGATAAGCGTAGCGCCATCCGGCGAACGCTCCTGGATCTCCGCTTTTTCGCCCCGTCTGTCAAATAAATTAGCCGCTAACTATCTGGCTGGTTTATCATCATTAATGAATATCTCTGCGGTTTGACCGCGTTTTCCCTTTTTTCCTGAGGTTGATGTGCAGTTAACAAGTTTCACCGATTACGGCTTACGTGCGCTGATTTACATGGCGTCGTTACCCGAGGGGAAGATGACCAGTATCTCTGAAGTTACAGAGGTCTACGGCGTATCCCGTAATCATATGGTCAAAATAATCAATCAACTTAGTCGTGCCGGGTACGTTGCTGCCGTCCGCGGGAAGAATGGTGGGATCCGTCTCGGTAAACCGGCACAGAGTATTCGTGTGGGCGATGTGGTACGTGAACTGGAGCCGCTGTCTCTGGTGAACTGCAGCAGCGAGTTCTGCCACATCACGCCCGCTTGCCGCCTGAAAAAGGCGCTTTCAAAGGCCGTGCAAAGTTTTCTCATGGAACTGGATAACTACACGCTGGCCGATTTGGTTGAAGAGAATCAACCGCTTTATAAATTATTGCTGGTGGAATGAAGAAAATTTCCACCGGAGCTGACAACGGAGGAACCGACATGTCACATGATCCTTTCCAGGAACGCGAAGCCGAAAAATACGCGAATCCTATTCCCAGCCGCGAGTTCATCATTGAACACTTAACAAAACGCGAAAAACCCGCCAATCGTGAAGAACTTGCCGTTGAACTGAACATTGAAGGTGAAGAGCAAATTGAAGCCCTTCGCCGCCGCCTGCGCGCAATGGAGCGTGACGGGCAGCTGGTCTTTACCCGCCGCCAGTGCTACGCGCTGCCAGAACGCCTCGACCTGCTGAAAGGGACCGTCATTGGTCACCGCGATGGCTTCGGCTTCCTGCGCGTGGAAGGCCGTAAAGACGATCTGTATCTCTCATCTGAACAGATGAAAATGTGCATTCACGGCGACCAGATCCTGGCGCAGCCGCTGGGCGCTGACCGTAAAGGTCGCCGCGAAGCGCGCGTGGTACGCGTTCTGGTGCCAAAAACCAGCCAGATCGTTGGCCGCTACTTTACCGACGCGGGCGTGGGCTTCGTGGTGCCGGACGACAGCCGTCTGAGCTTCGACATTCTGATCCCACCTGAAGAGGTGATGGGCGCCCGCATGGGCTTTGTTGTGGTGGTGGAACTCACCCAGCGCCCAACCCGTCGCACTAAAGCGGTAGGTAAAATCGTCGAAGTGCTTGGCGACAACATGGGCACCACAATGGCCGTTGATATGGCGCTGCGTACCCATGAAATTCCGTACATCTGGCCGAAAGCGGTTGAAGAGCAGATCGAAAGCCTGCGCGAAGAAGTCCCGGAAGAGTCCAAGGTGGGCCGCGTGGATCTGCGCGCCCTGCCGCTGGTCACTATCGACGGTGAAGACGCCCGCGACTTCGATGACGCCGTCTACTGCGAGAAAAAACGCGGCGGCGGCTGGCGCCTGTGGGTCGCTATTGCAGACGTAAGCTACTATGTTCGTCCGCACACTCCGCTGGATAACGAAGCGCGCAGCCGCGGTACCTCGGTCTACTTCCCGTCCCAGGTCGTGCCGATGCTGCCGGAAGTGCTGTCTAACGGCCTGTGCTCCCTGAACCCGCAGGTTGACCGCCTCTGTATGGTTTGCGAGATGACCATCTCCACCAAAGGGCGCTTAACCGGCTACAAGTTCTACGAAGCGGTGATGAGCTCGCACGCGCGTCTGACCTATACCAAGGTCTGGCATATGCTGCAGGGCGACCAGGATCTGCGCGAACAGTACGCGCCGCTGGTTAAACACATCGAAGAGCTGCATAACCTCTACAAAACGCTGGATCAGGCGCGCGAAGAGCGCGGCGGGATCTCCTTTGAGAGTGAAGAAGCGAAATTCATTTTCAACGCGGAACGCCGCATTGAGCGTATCGAGCAGACCCAGCGTAACGATGCGCACAAGCTGATCGAAGAGTGTATGATTCTGGCGAACATCTCGGCGGCACGATTCGTCGAGAAAGCCAAAGAGCCTGCGCTGTTCCGTATTCACGATAAACCGTCGACGGAAGCCATCACCGCGTTCCGCTCCGTGCTGGCCGAACTGGGTCTGGAACTGCCTGGCGGTAACAAGCCAGAGCCGCGCGATTACGCCGAGCTGCTGGAGTCCATTGGCGACCGTCCTGACGCAGAAATGCTGCAGACGATGCTGCTGCGCTCAATGAAGCAGGCGATTTACGATCCGGAAAACCGCGGTCACTTCGGCCTGGCGCTGCAGTCTTACGCCCACTTTACCTCGCCGATCCGTCGCTATCCTGACCTCTCTCTGCACCGTGCGATCAAGTATCTGCTGGCGCAGGAGCAGGGCCATAAAGGGAACACCACCGAAACCGGTGGCTACCACTATTCGATGGAAGAGATGCTGCAGCTGGGTCAGCACTGCTCCATGACCGAACGTCGTGCTGATGAAGCAACACGTGACGTGGCGGACTGGCTGAAGTGTGACTTTATGCTCGATCAGGTGGGTAACGTCTTTAAAGGCGTGATTGCCAGCGTGACCGGCTTTGGTTTCTTCGTTCGTCTGGACGAGCTGTTCATCGACGGTCTGGTGCACGTCTCCAGCCTGGATAACGACTACTATCGCTTCGACCAGGTGGGTCAGCGCCTGATTGGCGAATCTGGCGGCCAGACCTATCGTCTGGGCGACCGTGTGGAAGTGAAGGTCGAAGCCGTGAATATGGACGATCGTAAAATCGACTTCAGCCTGATCTCCAGCGAGCGTGCGCCGCGTAACGTCGGGAAAACCGAACGTGAAAGGGCGAAAAAAACCGGTAACGGTAAACCGGGCGGCGGTAAACGTCGTCAGGCGGGCAAGAAGGTAAACTTCGAGCCGGACAGCGCGTTCCGCGGCGAGAAGAAACAGAAGCCGAAGGCGGCGAAGAAAGAAGCCCGTTCAGCGAAGAAACCGTCCGCGAAGACACAGAAAATAGCGGCCGCCACCAAAGCGAAGCGCGCGGCCAAGAAAAAGCAGGCGGAGTAAAGTCTCCCCGCACCCTGACCCTCTCCCTAACCGGGAGAGGGGAAATACTTATTACGAGAACCATCAATGAGTGAAATGATTTACGGCATCCACGCGGTGCAGGCCCTTCTCGAGCGCGCACCGGAGCGTTTTCAGGAAGTGTTTATTCTGAAAGGGCGTGAAGATAAGCGTCTGATGCCGCTGATCCACGCCCTGGAAGCGCAGGGCGTGGTGACCCAACTGGCGAACCGCCAGTTCCTGGATGAGAAAAGTGAAGGTGCGGTTCACCAGGGCATTATTGCCCGCGTGAAGCCGGGCCGTCAGTATCAGGAAAACGATCTGCCGGATCTGATCGCTGGGCTGGATAATCCGTTCTTCCTGATCCTCGATGGCGTTACCGATCCGCACAACCTCGGCGCGTGCCTGCGTAGCGCCGATGCGGCGGGCGTGCATGCGGTGATCGTGCCGAAAGATCGCTCCGCGCAGCTGAACGCAACGGCGAAGAAAGTGGCCTGCGGCGCGGCGGAAAACGTTCCGCTGATCCGCGTGACCAACCTGGCGCGCACCATGCGTCTGCTGCAGGAAGAGAACATCTGGATCGTCGGTACCGCCGGTGAAGCGGATCATACTCTGTACCAGAGCAAAATGACCGGCCGTCTGGCGCTGGTGATGGGGGCGGAAGGTGAAGGCATGCGTCGTCTGACCCGCGAGCACTGTGACGAGCTGATCAGCATCCCAATGGCGGGCAGCGTGTCGTCCCTGAACGTTTCTGTTGCGACGGGCATCTGCCTGTTTGAAGCGGTGCGTCAGCGGGGAGAATAAACAGCAAGGCCGTCCACAGGACGGCCTTTTGTGTTTTCTCCCTCTCCCCGTGGGAGAGGGCCGGGGTGAGGGCACCAGACGGTGACAAACTCACTCCTCTAACGACCGCAAATGGTCATCCTTCCGCAGCGTCATCAGCGCGAAAATACTCACCACCGCCGTCGCCATCACGTAGTACGCCGGAATATCCAGGTTACCCGTCTGCTTAATCAGCCCGGTAATAATTAACCCCGCACAGCCTGAGAAAATCGCGTTCGACAACGAGTAGGCCAGCCCCAGCCCCGTATAGCGCACGCGCGTCGGGAACATCTCAGATAGCATCGCCGGGCCTGGCCCTGCCAGCATCCCGACCAGACCGCCCGCAATCAACACCACAACAGCCTTCACCGCCAGCGTACTCGACTCTGCCTGAAGAATTTTCAGCAGCGGCAGGGCGAGGATCAGCAGCAGCGCGGTGGCGATAATCATCACCCTGCGACGCCCGATCCTATCGCTCAGGATCCCCGACGGAATGATGGTGAGTGCAAAACCAATATTCGAAATCACCGCTATAAGCAGCGCCTGGTTAAACCCGGTATGCAGCGCCGACTGCAGATAGGTCGGCATAATCACCAGGTAAGTGTACCCCGCTGCAGACCAGACCATTACGCGCCCAATCCCCATCACGATGGCCCGGAGCGTGGCGGCAGTATCCGCCTGAGCGATAACCGGTTTATCCTGCTGCTGCACAAAGCTGGGTGTCTCTTCCATACTGACACGAAGCCACAGCGCAACGACGCCCATGGGCAGCGCCAGGAAGAAAGGAATGCGCCAGCCCCAGTCGTGCAGGGCTTCCGGCGTGAGGAGGGCAGAGAGCAGCGCCACGATGCCTGCGCCTGCTAACAGCCCCAGCGCCACGGTAAAGGACTGCCACGCGCCATAGAGCCCACGCTTGCCGCGCGGGGCAAACTCCGTCATCAGCGAGACCGCGCCGCCGTACTCACCGCCCGCGAAAAGTCCCTGCAGGATGCGCAGCAGCGTAATAATGAGCGGCGCGGCAATCCCGATGCTGGCATAGACCGGCACAATGCCGATGGCGGCGGTAGCGAGCGTCATCAGCACCAGCACAATAATGAGCGTCGGCTTACGGCCAATCCGGTCGCCGATGCGGCCAAACACCACCGCACCCAGCGGGCGGAAGAAGAAGGCGATGGCAAACGAGGCGTAGGTGAGGATCAGGCTGGTGAGCCCCGCTTCCCCTTCAAGCTGGAAGAAGTTTTTCGCAATGACGGTCGCCAGAAAACCGTAGACCGCAAACTCATACCACTCGATAAAGTTACCAATGGAGCCTGCAATTAATGCTCGCTTGTGCGCATCCGGTTGCATAACGATCCTCACTGAAAAGGGTAAGAATAAATTATTCAACAAAAGCGAAGTCATGAAATAGTTTATTCTTATGTTCTGTGAGCTATTTCACGAATGATATCAGCGGGATCGTGAACGTGTGACTCCCCTCCCATGCAGCGTGTGCGCGGTCTGTCCATACTTATCGTCATTGCCACTGAAGGAGGGAGACAGCATGCACTGGCAGACCCATACCGTTTTCAATCAACCTGCACCGCTTTCCAACAGTAACCTTTTCCTCTCCGACTGCGCCCTGCGCGATGCGGTCTCGCGTGAAGGGGCCGAGTGGGATATCGAACTCCTCGCCAGCATTGGTCAGCAGCTGGGTACGGCGGAGTCGCTGGAGCTGGGCAGGCTGGCGAACGTGAATCCGCCGGAGTTGCTTCGCTATGACGCCACCGGGGAGCGGCTGGATGACGTCCGCTTTCACCCGGCATGGCACCTGCTGATGCAGGGCCTGTGTGCCAACCGCGTGCATAACCTGGCGTGGGAAGAGGAGGTGCGTAAAGGGGCGTTTGTCGCGCGGGCCGCACGCTTTGTGCTTCATGCTCAGGTGGAGGCGGGCACGCTGTGCCCTGTCACCATGACGTTTGCCGCGACACCGCTCCTGCAGCAGGCGCTCCCCAAACCCTTTCACGACTGGCTGACGCCGCTGCTCAGCGATCGCTACGATCCTCATCTTGCGCCCGGCGCGCAAAAGCGCGGCCTGCTGATCGGTATGGGGATGACGGAAAAGCAGGGCGGCTCAGACGTGCTCAGCAACACCACTAAAGCGGAAAAATGCAGCGACGGCAGTTATAGGCTGGTGGGACATAAATGGTTTTTCTCCGTCCCGCAAAGCGATGCGCATCTCGTGCTGGCGCAGGCGAAGGGCGGACTATCCTGCTTTTTTGTGCCGCGCTTTTTACCTGACGGGCAGCACAACGCCGTCCGGCTGGAGCGCCTTAAGGACAAGCTCGGGAACCGCTCCAACGCCAGCAGCGAGGTGGAATTCCTTGATGCCTCCGGCTGGCTGCTGGGGGAAGAAGGCGAAGGGGTACGGCAGATCCTCAAAATGGGCGGCCTGACGCGCTTTGACTGCGCGCTGGGCAGCCACGGACTGATGCGCCGTGCGCTCTCCGTGGCGCTGTACCATGCGCATCAGCGCCAGACCTTCGGCAAAAATCTTATCGATCAGCCGCTCATGCGCGAAGTGCTAAGCCGGATGGCGCTGGTGCTGGAGGGGCAAACGGCGCTGCTGTTCCGCCTGGCGCGGGCGTGGGATAAACGCGCGGATCCGCAGGAGGCGGCATGGGCGCGGCTGTTTACCCCGGCCGCGAAATTTAGCGTGTGTAAAGCGGGCATCCCGTTTGTCGCTGAAGCGATGGAGGTGCTGGGCGGAGTCGGGTACTGCGAGGAGAGCGAACTTCCCCGCCTGTATCGCGAGATGCCGGTGAACAGCATCTGGGAAGGGTCCGGGAACATCATGTGCCTGGACGTGCTGCGCGTGCTGGCGAAGCAGCCGGGTATACACGATCGGCTTGCCGATGAGTTTGCGCAGGTAAAAGGGCAGGACAGACACTTCGACCGCAGCTGGCGACAGCTTCAGCAAAAACTGCGTAAACCGCAGGAGGCGCAGGGGCGGGAGATCGCCCAGCAGCTTTTCCTGCTGAGTGCCGGGAGCGAAATGCTGCGGCACGCATCGCCTCCGGTGGCGCAGGCGTGGTGCCGCATGATGCTGGATACCCGTGGCGGAACGGTGATGAGCGAGCAGGTGCAAAGTGACCTGCTGCTGCGTGCGACGGGCAGAGTCGGCTAGCCTTTTAGCTGGAACAGACTCACCAGTTGAGCCAGGTGTGAACCCTTCTCGCGCAGCGTTTGAGCCGTTTGTTCGCTGCGTGAGATGCGATCGGCATTGATATGCGACGCTTCGCCAATGTGGGTCATGGCGAGGTTCACCTGACCGATTCCGGCGGACTGCTCGCGTGAGGCATGGTTAATCTCGGTGACCAGCTGGCTGATGTTATCGATATGAATGATGATGTCATCCATCGCCAGGCGCGTCTGTTCAGACAGCGCATGACCCTCACTGACTTTTCTGAGCGTATCGCCAATCAGCTGTTCAATCTCCTTCACCGCGTTAGCGCTGCGTCCCGCCAGGGCGCGAACTTCCTGCGCGACGACCGCAAACCCTTTACCGTGCTCGCCCGCGCGAGCCGCTTCCACGGCCGCATTCAGCGCCAGGATATTGGTCTGGAAAGCAATGGACTCGATCACGCGCGTGATGTCTGCGATGCGTTTTGACGCTTCGCGAATGTCGTCCATGGTCGACACCGCGTGGGTGACCGTCTCACCGCCCTGATGAACCGCGAGCGAGGTTTCACCCACCAGCTGCTGCGTTTGCTCCATGTTGGCGGCATTTTGCTGTACGGTGGCGGCCAGCTGCTCCATGCTGGCGGAGGTCTCTTCCACGCTGCTGGCCTGCTTGTTGATCTGCTCTGAAATTTCGCCCGTATCGGCGGCTAGCGCGTTGGTGCCTGAATGGATCTCACCTGCGGCCTCGCGGACCTGCAGGACAATTTTTTGCAGGCCGCCACCGATGCCGTTGATGGCGTCGATCAGCTGGCCGACTTCGTCCTGACGCGTCACGGGCAGGCTGGAACGGAGATCCCCTGCGGCATATTGCCGGGCAAGATGGATCACATTGCGCAGTGGTCGGGTCAGCACGCGGCGAATCAGGACCACGAACAGGCCAGCAAACAGGATGGACAATGCCGTACCGGCGAGGAGGAAACCGTCGCGCATGGCGGTGACGCTTGAGAGCAGCACCGATTTATCCACTTCACCCACGATAGTCCAGTTCCAGCCTGGCAGCGGGGTATAAGCCATTTTCAGCGTGCGGCCGTCGTCGCTTACGCGCTCCAGCGTGCCGGGTTTATTACTCAGAAGCTGCTGCTGCGTCGCGTCGTCCCACTTCGGCAGTTTTCCCTCTTCGCTGGCGTGGAAAAGGTATTGCCCGCGCGTTTTGCCGTTGCTGCGATCCAGCACGAAGAAGTGACCGCTCTCGCCCAGGCGGCGGTTGAGGATTTTCTCACGCATGACGTTCCAGGAGTGGGTGATGTCCACCCCGACAAAGACGATCGCAATGACCTGTCCTTCGGCGTTTTTAACCGGCTGGTACTGGGTGATGTAGCGTTTGCCAAACAGCAGCGCCAGGCCGCGGTAGACTTCACCTTTGTTGACGGCGGCAAAGGCCGGGCTGGCGTTATCCAGAACGGTACCCATTGCCCGCTCGCCGTTCTCTTTACGCAGGGAAGTGGCTACGCGAACAAAGTCGTTACCGCTGCGTACAAACAGCGTCGAAATGGCTCCCGTACGGTTCAGGAACGCGTCCGAAAGCGTGTTGTTTTCATGCAGCCCGGTATCTCCGCCTTTCAGAAGCGGAACGCTGAGCCCGTTAATTGTCTGGGTTTGGGAAGCATCAATGTTCAGGGGCTGCGGTAAAAAGGTGGTGAACAGACGGGTATAGCTCTCAACCTCTTCACTCAGGCTGGTGTTAAACATTTGCACCATGTCGACCATGCCGGTGGACTGATTATGCAGATCTTCTACCGCAAGGGCTTCAAGCTGCTGGCTGGCTTTTTGACTGAGCAGAAAAGTGAAAAGCAGAAACAGCGTGGCGACACTGACGCCGGTAAGCAGTGACAGCTTCGCACCCAGGCCTGCGCGGCGAAAAATGTTGATCATAAATTGCTCATCATTGAAAAGGTATGGTTCTTCAACGGCAGAGCGGGAATTACGTTTACTGATTTAATGTAACAAAATGTTATTTTATTGTTCTTGATTTGTTTTTTATAAGATAAAAAATTTGCAAAAACGAAAAGCCACTAAAAATAAGTGGCTTTTATCAGGAGGGAGATTACACGTAGAGAATGGCCTGTACCCGCCAGTGGTCGATATGGTTATCTTCCTGCATCTGGATGATGCGATACCATGAAGCACCCTGCTCATCGGCCTTTAATGCCACGACACGTTCAACGTCTTGCGGGCTCCCCGAAATATTATTCACGGAGATCTGGCCAATTTCATTCAGGCCAGTCACACAATCAGCACTGGCGAATTCTGCTGACTGCGCGGTGGTGCTCAGCAGGCCTGCTGAGAGCAACAGTGAGGTCAAAGCAAGAGTTCGTTTCATCGTCAGCTCCATTTCACATATATCCGGTATCCGCCGGGCAATCCTTCGCAAATAAACTCCCTTCCATTGACGCGGGCATGGAGTTTATTGTGGACAGGAAAATGTCTATGGACGCAAAGCAGTGTAAATCTCGTTCAAAGGTAAACCATTATTTACGGTACAAAATGGCCTGGGAATACCACTGTCCCGTTATGATGGTTTCGTCGATCATAATGATGACGTAATAATCTGCTTTGGCGGCGACGGCCTGTGCTTTTATTGCCGCTTCTGCGTCATCCGGAGAGCCGCGAACCAGCGCGGAGATGGTGCCCATTCGTTGTAATCCTTCCGTCTGATTACGACGAATCTCCTGCGGATGATCGGCGACCGGTGGAGCGGGTTGCGGCGTTCCCTGCAGCGCGCTACAGCCACTGAGCAGAAACACCAGCAATAAAGCAGCAAACCTGCGCATAACCATATCTCGTTTCCTGATAGCCATAGTGTAGTTGTCTGTGAATTTAGTTTTGGGGGAATGTTCCCGAAGTGTTATCTGGGACGTATATTTCGAATGAAAATGACGTGAAAGCGTAACCCAGTTCTCAACATTATGAATCATACATTCGCACAGGGTCGACAATGATTGAAATTGAAATACGCCACCTCGGCGACCATGAAATTTTACACGCGATGCCAGCGGGTAAACGTGATAAACCGCTGCCTGTTGTGGTTTTTTATCATGGGTTTACCTCATCGAAGCTGGTTTACAGTTATTTTGCCGTCGCGCTGGCGCAGGCGGGGTTTCGGGTAGTGATGCCGGATGCACCCGACCACGGTGCACGCTTTTTGGGTAACGAACAGGCGCGTCTTGGGCAGTTCTGGCACATTCTGCACGGGAGTCTGACCGAGTTTGCCGGGCTACGCGATGCGCTGTATGAGGCAGGGCTGGTGGCCGACAATCGTCTGGCCGTGGCTGGAGCGTCGATGGGCGGTATGACGGCGCTGGGGATTATGACGCATCATCCTGAAGTGAAGTCTGTCGCCTGCCTGATGGGCTCGGGCTATTTTACGTCGCTGGCGAAGACGCTCTTTCCCCCTCAGGATTTAGCAGAAATCACCGCGACGCTCGAAGAGTGGGAAGTGACCCGGGCATTGCCGCGCCTGGCCGATCGCCCGCTGCTGCTGTGGCACGGTGACGCGGATGATGTGGTCCCGCCCGAGGGAACCTTCCGCCTGCAGCAGGCGTTAATGAATGCAGGACTGGACGGTAATCTGACCTGTCTGTGGGAACCGGGCGTCCGCCACCGCATCACGCCAACGGCGCTGGATGCCACGGTAGCGTTTTTCCGCCAGCACCTTTAAACGCGCAGCACTTTTACGCCCTGATCTTCCAGCTTCTGGAGGATCTCAGGGTTGGCGCCTTTGCCGGTGATCACCATGTCGATCTGTTCGGCACGGCTGAATAACATCCCTGCGCGCTCGCCCACTTTGCTGCTGTCGACCAGCACAACGAGCTTGCCCACAACGTTAAGCATGTTTTGCTCCGCCATCGCGGTCAGCATATCGGTTTTATACAGGCCATCTGCCGTCAGGCCTTTGCCACTGGTAAACATCCAGTGCCCGGCATAGAGACTGTTTTCGCTGTCCTGAGGGCTAAGGGTGATGGACTGGCTTTTGTTGTACTGCCCGCCCATGATCACCACGCTCTCATGCTCCTGGTCGATGAGATAGTTGGCGAGCGGTAAGTAGTTGGTGATGATTTGCACCGGCTTGCCGCACATTTCACGGCCCAGCAGAAACGCCGTGGAGCCGCAGTTGATGACCACGCTCTCGCCGGGATTCACCAGCTGCGATGCGGCTCTGGCAATCCGCACTTTTTCATCATGATTCTGCGCCTGATGAATATTCATCGGAGACCAGCGAGGGCGCTGCTGGCTGATCGCTTCCGCGCCGTTGCGGACCTTTTTCAGCTTGCCGCTTTCATCCAGCTTGTTGATATCCCGCCGCGCCGTTGCCGGGGAGATGCCTAAACGTTCGATCACTTTCTCGACGGTGATAAACCCGGTTTGCGCCAGGAGTTCCAGGAGAATTTGATGCCGTTGCGCTTCCGTCATGAGCTATTCCGATAAGAATTGATTTGAAAAGATGATATTTGAAATAGCGTGAAATTACTAAAAGAAATATGACATCGCCAGACATCATGTCTGGCGATGTGGCTGCACAATCAGAGGAAGGACTTGAACGGCAGGTCTGGCTCAATGGTGAAGCAATCATCGAAACCACGTGGGTAGTGATATTCGAGATTATCTTTGTCCAGTGGCCAGGTGAACTTGCCGCCGACCTGCCAGATGAACGGCTTGAAGCCATACTTCAGGCGGTCTTTTTTCATTTCCCACAGCACGCGGATCTCCTGCGGATCGGCCTGGAAGTTTGACCAGATATCGTGGTGGAACGGAATCACCACTTTGGTATTCAGCGCTTCCGCCATGCGCAGCATGTCGGCGCTGGTCATTTTGTCGGTAATACCGCGCGGGTTCTCGCCGTAGGAGCCCAGCGCCACGTCAATCTGATGCTCGTTACCGTGCTTCGCGTAGTAGTTGGAGTAGTGAGAGTCGCCGCTGTGGTACAGGGAGCCGCCAGGGGTTTTAAACAGATAGTTAACCGCGCGCTCATCCATACCGTCCGGCAGTACACCCGCGGCTTTCTGATCGGCAGGCAGGGTGATCAGTGCTGTACGGTCAAAGGCGTCCAGCGCGTGAATTTCAATATCTTTAATTTTCACCACGTCCCCAGGCTTCATCACGATGCAGCGCTCTTTCGGCACGCCCCAGCCGATCCACAGATCCACGCAGGTCTGTGGCCCGATAAACGGCACATCGTCAGCACAGTTTTGCATCACCGCAGCCGCCACGTTCACGTCGATGTGATCGTTGTGATCGTGAGTAGAAAGGACGGCGTCGATCTGGCGAATGGCAAACGGATCGAGCACAAACGGTGTGGTACGCAGGTTCGGCTGCAGTTTTTCTACGCCCGCCATGCGCTGCATCTGATGGCCTTTTTTCATCAGCGGGTTGCCGTGGCTCTGCTTGCCGGTGCCGCACCAGAAATCGACGCAGATGTTGGCACCACCTTCTGATTTCAGCCAGATACCGGTACAGCCCAGCCACCACATTGCAAACGTGCCAGGAGCAACCTGTTCCTGCTCGATCTCTTCATTCAGCCAGCTGCCCCACTCCGGGAAGGTGCTCAGAATCCATGACTCACGGGTGATGGTGTTCACTTTACTCATCGTTTTGACTCCTGGTTTAATCAAAAGTAATCACATGGTGATTTGTTGTGATTAATGCTGGCACCATTTGATGCGCTTTGCAATGGCAAAAATGCGGAATTTTATCTGCGCAACTTCACGTACTCTGCACTTATTCCTTGTTAGACTATCCAGCATTAAAAATTAATTGCATGAATTATAAAGGTTAATTTATTTCTCATGTACGGTAGTGAAAATCATTACTAACACCATGGAAATAAATTGCGTGATACGTCACAAATAATCAAATGCAATCTTGTGGTGATTATTTGTGATTAATAGAGTGATGGCACCAACCACACAGGGATTGCCCCTCGTGTTCTCATTTCTGGAGAGAGTTATGGAGATCCTCTACAACGTCTTTACCGTGTTCTTTAATCAGGTAATGACCAACGCCCCGCTGCTGCTGGGTATCGTGACGTGTCTGGGTTATATCCTGCTGCGCAAAAGCGTCAGCGTGATTATTAAAGGCACCATCAAAACCATTATCGGTTTCATGCTGTTGCAGGCGGGGTCAGGCATTCTGACCAGCACCTTTAAGCCGGTCGTCGCCAAAATGTCGGAAGTGTATGGCATCAACGGTGCCATCTCTGACACTTACGCCTCAATGATGGCGACCATCGAGCGCATGGGTGATGCCTATAGCTGGGTGGGGTATGCGGTACTGCTCGCCCTGGCCCTGAACATCATCTACGTTCTGCTACGCCGTATTACCGGCATTCGCACCATCATGCTCACCGGCCACATCATGTTCCAGCAGGCGGGGCTGATCGCGGTTTCTCTCTATATCTTCGGCTACCCAATGTGGACCACGATTATCTGCACCGCGGTGCTGGTCTCGCTCTACTGGGGTATCACCTCCAACATGATGTACAAGCCTACTCAGGAAGTGACTGACGGCTGCGGTTTCTCCATCGGCCATCAGCAGCAGTTTGCCTCCTGGATTGCCTATAAAGTTGCACCGTACCTGGGCAAAAAAGAAGAGAGCGTTGAAGACCTCAAGCTGCCGGGCTGGCTGAATATTTTCCATGACAACATCGTTTCAACCGCGATTGTGATGACCATCTTCTTCGGCGCCATTCTGCTCTCCTTCGGTATTGACGTTGTTCAGGCGATGGCGGGTAAAACGCACTGGACGGTTTATATCCTGCAGACCGGCTTCTCCTTCGCGGTGGCCATTTTCATCATCACTCAGGGCGTGCGTATGTTTGTCGCCGAACTGTCGGAAGCCTTCAACGGTATTTCCCAGCGCCTGATCCCAGGCGCGGTGCTGGCGATTGACTGTGCCGCTATCTACAGCTTCGCGCCAAACGCGGTGGTCTGGGGCTTTATGTGGGGCACCATCGGCCAGCTGATTGCGGTGGGCATCCTGGTCGGCTGCGGCTCCTCAATCCTGATTATTCCTGGCTTTATCCCGATGTTCTTCTCCAACGCCACCATCGGCGTCTTCGCTAACCACTTCGGCGGCTGGCGCGCGGCGCTCAAGATCTGCCTGGTGATGGGCATGGTGGAAATCTTTGGTTGCGTGTGGGCGGTGAAGCTCACCGGTATGAGTGCCTGGATGGGCATGGCGGACTGGTCAATTCTGGCACCGCCGATGATGCAGGGCTTTGCCTCCGTCGGGGTGGTCTTTATGGCCGTCATCATCCTGATTGCTCTGGCTTATATGTTCTTCGCTGGCCGTTCGCTGCGAGCTGAAGAAGATGCGGAAAAACAAACAGCAGAAGTCTCTGCTCATTAAGGAGTTTTGATTATGACCGTACGTATCCTGGCTGTGTGTGGCAATGGGCAAGGCAGCTCCATGATCATGAAGATGAAAGTGGACCAGTTTTTAACCCAGTCAAACATCGACCACACGGTGAACAGCTGCGCGGTGGGTGAATACAAAAGTGAACTCAACGGCGCGGACATCATCATCGCCTCTACCCATATCGCCGGCGAAATTAGCGTGTCGGGCAATAAATATGTGGTGGGCGTGCGCAACATGCTTTCGCCTGCGGATTTCGGACCAAAACTGCTGGAAGTGATTAAAGAGCACTTCCCACAAGACGTGAAATAAGGACGCCACATGAAACTACGTGATTCGCTGGCAGAGAATAACTCCATCCTTTTACAGGCTGAGTCCAGCACCTGGCAGGAAGCGGTGAAGCTGAGCGTGGATCTGCTGGTTAAGGCTGACGTTGTCGAGCCGCGTTACTACCAGGCCATTCTTGATGGCGTCGCGCAGCACGGCCCTTATTTTGTGATAGCGCCAGGGCTGGCAATGCCGCATGGGCGTCCTGAAGAGGGCGTGAAGAAAACCGGCTTCGCGCTGGTGACGCTGAAAACGCCGCTGGTATTCAACCACGAAGATAACGACCCGGTCGACATCCTGATCACCATGGCCGCGGTCGATGCTAACACCCACCAGGAGGTGGGCATCATGCAGATCGTCAATCTGTTTGATGACGAAGCTAATTTCGACCGTTTACGCGCCTGCCGTACCGAGCAGGACGTGCTGGATTTAATTGATAACGCCACTGCGGCGGCAGTCTAAGAGGAATTGAACATGTCATTACCCATGTTGCAGGTTGCGCTGGATAACCAAACTCTGTCCCACGCTTACGAAACCACCCGCCTGATCGCGGAAGAAGTCGATATCATCGAAGTGGGCACCATTCTGTGCGTAGGCGAGGGCGTGCGCGCCGTTCGCGATCTGAAGGCGCTCTATCCGCATAAAATCGTGCTGGCAGATGCCAAAATTGCCGACGCAGGTAAAATCCTCTCCCGCATGTGCTTTGAAGCGAATGCTGACTGGGTCACCGTGATCTGCTGTGCGGATATCAACACCGCCAAAGGCGCGCTGGACGTGGCAAAAGAGTTTAACGGCGACGTGCAGATTGAGTTGACCGGTTTCTGGACCTGGGAGCAGGCGCAGGAGTGGCGCGATGCGGGCATTCAGCAGGTGGTGTACCACCGTAGCCGCGACGCGCAGGCCGCAGGGGTGGCGTGGGGCGAAGCGGATATCAGCGCGATCAAACGTCTGGCCGATATGGGCTTTAAAGTCACCGTCACCGGCGGTCTGGCGCTGGAAGATCTGCCGCTGTTCCAGGGCATTCCGATTCACGTCTTTATTGCCGGTCGCAGCATTCGTGATGCGGCGTCTCCGGTGGAAGCGGCGCGTCAGTTCAAACGCTCAATCGCTCAGCTTTGGGGCTAAGGAGCGGGTATGTTGTCAAAACAGGTTCCGCTTGGCATCTATGAAAAGGCACTCCCTGTGGGGGAGTGCTGGCTGGAGCGGTTACAGCTGGCAAAACAGCTGGGCTTCGATTTTGTCGAAATGTCCGTGGATGAGACGGACGAGCGTCTCTCTCGCCTCGACTGGAGCCGCGAACAGCGCCTGGCGCTGGTGAGCGCCGTTGCTGAAACGGGCGTGCGCGTGCCGTCCATGTGCCTGAGCGCCCACCGTCGTTTTCCGCTCGGCAGCGAAGACGATGCCGTACGCGCGCAGGGGCTGGAGATCATGCGTAAAGCCATTCGCTTTGCGCAGGATGTCGGTATCCGCGTGATCCAGCTGGCGGGTTATGACGTTTACTATCAGGAAGCCAACGATGAAACGCGCCGTCGTTTCCGTGACGGCCTGAAAGAGAGCGTTGAGATGGCAAGCCGTGCACAGGTCACGCTGGCGATGGAGATCATGGACTACCCCCTGATGAACTCCATCAGCAAGGCGCTGGGCTACGCGCATTATCTGAATAACCCGTGGTTCCAGCTTTATCCCGATATCGGCAACCTGTCAGCATGGGATAACGACGTGCAGATGGAGCTGCAGGCAGGCATGGGGCATATCGTGGCGGTGCACGTCAAAGATACCCGTCCTGGCGTGTTTAAAAACGTACCGTTCGGCACCGGGGTGGTGGATTTTGAACGGTGCTTCGAAACGCTCAAAGAGACAGGCTATTGCGGGCCTTACCTGATTGAGATGTGGAGCGAGACGTCGGACAACCCGGCAGCGGAAGTGGCGAAGGCGCGGGACTGGGTGCGCGAACGTATGGCGCGGGCAGGGTTGCTGGAGGCTGAACATGCTTAAGCTTAAACAGCAGGTCTTTGAAGCCAATATGGATCTGCCGCGCTATGGCCTGGTCACCTTCACCTGGGGGAACGTCAGCGCTATCGACCGCGAGCAGGGACTGATCGTGATTAAGCCGAGCGGTGTGGCGTACGACACCATGAAAGCAGACGATATGGTGGTGGTGGATCTCGACGGAAACGTCGTGGAGGGAAAATGGCGTCCCTCTTCAGATACCGCAACCCATCTGGCGCTGTACCAGCGCTATCCGTCCCTTGGCGGCGTGGTGCATACCCACTCCACGCACGCGACGGCCTGGGCCCAGGCCGGGCTGCCCATCCCGGCGCTGGGCACGACCCACGCGGACTACTTCTTTGGCGACATCCCCTGCACGCGGGCATTAACGCAGGATGAAGTGGAAGGTGAATACGAGCTCAACACCGGAAAGGTGATTATCGATACGCTGGGAGAATGTGAGCCGCTGCATACGCCGGGTATTGTGGTCTATCAGCACGGCCCGTTCGCCTGGGGAAAAGATGCCCACGACGCCGTCCATAATGCGGTCGTCATGGAGGAGGTGGCACGCATGGCGTGGATTGCCCGTGGCATCAACCCACAGCTTCAGGGCATTGATGATTACCTGATGAACAAGCATTTCATGCGCAAGCACGGCCCGAATGCCTACTACGGGCAGAAGTGAATAAGCGCTCTGGAATACCTAAAAACAGTTGTAACCGGTGGTATTCCGGAGCCATTCACAAAAAAAAGCCCCCGGGCAGGGGGCAACGTCAACTATGGCTATGTTCTCGTTGTTGGCTTTCCTGGTGCTAGCGTTAATGCGTTATCGGTAAATATCTGCACTGGCGTGCATGTTGCCGTTGCTGCCGGGCTCACGGGTTAACATCACGTGGTAATAGGTTGCGCCCTGCGCATCGGTTTCTTCATTAAGGGCCTGATCTGCTTCACTTTCCGTGGCGAAATTATGATTGATGTAAATGACGCCCAAGCTTTGCACATCATCCATGTTTCTGGCCTGTCGGCTGTCTATCTTGATGGCTGCCATCGCGTTTGCACTGAGCAAAAGCGCCGCCACTATGGCTAATGCGATTTTTTTCATGATATGCGCTCCACGACTGCGTGCTGCGAGAGGGGGGATGCTCCTTCTTTAATTCAGGTGATCTCTGATTAAAGTGTAATCACTCATCCGGCGGGGATGCGTGACCATTTCTGATGCAGTTGTTCAAAAAAACAACGCTTCCGGGTGTGACCAATTTTAAATCACCCACTTAGACCCGCTTCGCGCTTTGTGCGAATTATTTGTGCAATCAGCTTGAGTTTCCAGGGGCGCGCAAGTATTATGACGCGTCAATTTTTCAGCCGACCTTTAACACGTTCCTTGCCTCCCCGGGCCTCGGCTGACCCAGACAGGAGGCTGAATAATCCGTAAGGAGCAATTCGATGCGTCATTACGAAATCGTTTTTATGGTCCATCCTGACCAGAGCGAACAGGTTCCGGGTATGATCGAGCGTTACTCTGCTGCCATCACTGGTGCAGAAGGTACGATCCACCGTCTGGAAGACTGGGGCCGCCGTCAGCTGGCTTACCCGATCAACAAACTGCACAAAGCACACTACGTTCTGATGAACGTTGAAGCGCCGCAGGAAGTGATCGATGAGCTGGAAACTACCTTCCGCTTCAACGATGCCGTTATCCGCAGCATGGTTATGCGTACCAAAAACGCAGTTACCGAAGCATCTCCGATGGTTAAAGCGAAAGACGAGCGCCGTGAGCGTCGCGATGATTTCGCAAACGAAACCGCAGATGATTCTGATGCTGGGGATTCTGAAGAGTAATTTCTGATGACCAACCGTCTGGCGTTGTCCGGCATCGTATGCAGGGCTCCCCTTCGAAAGGTCAGTCCATCAGGAATTCCGCATTGCCAGTTCGTGCTTGAGCATCGTTCTGTGCAAGAGGAAGCCGGGTTTCACCGGCAGGCGTGGTGCCAAATGCCCGTTATTATTAGCGGACACGAAAACCAGGCCATTACTCACAGTTTAACGGTCGGTAGCGCAGTAATCGTTCAGGGGTTCATCTCTTGCCACAAGGCAAAGAACGGCCTGAGCAAAATGGTTCTGCATGCCGAGCAGATTGATTTGATAGATTCTGGAGACTAGCCATATGGCACGTTATTTCCGTCGTCGCAAGTTCTGCCGTTTCACCGCGGAAGGCGTTCAAGAGATCGACTATAAAGATATCGCAACGCTGAAAAACTACATCACCGAAAGCGGTAAGATTGTCCCAAGCCGTATCACCGGTACTCGTGCAAAATACCAGCGTCAGCTGGCTCGCGCTATCAAACGCGCTCGCTACCTGTCCCTGCTGCCGTACACTGATCGTCATCAGTAATCGGGCACGGTCCATTAATACGACTTTAAGAGGATAAGGTAATGCAAGTTATTCTGCTTGATAAAGTAGCAAACCTGGGCAGCCTGGGTGATCAGGTTAACGTTAAAGCGGGTTACGCACGTAACTTCCTGGTTCCACAGGGTAAAGCTGTTCCAGCTACCAAGAAAAACGTAGAGTTTTTCGAAGCACGTCGCGCTGAACTGGAAGCCAAACTGGCTGACGTTCTGGCGGCTGCTAACGCTCGCGCTGAAGCAATCAACGCACTGGGCACCGTTACCATCGCGTCTAAATCTGGCGACGAAGGTAAACTGTTCGGTTCCATCGGTACCCGCGATATCGCTGATGCAGTAACTGCTGCAGGCGTTAAAGTGGCTAAGAGCGAAGTTCGTCTGCCGAACGGCGTTCTGCGTACCACTGGTGAGCACGAAGTTGACTTCCAGGTTCACAGCGAAGTGTTCGCTAAACTGGTTGTTAACGTTGTAGCTGAGTAATTTTTTACTCTGCTCACGTTGAAACGCCGGCCTTGTGCCGGCGTTTTGCGTTTTAGAGATCCGGGCTCTTAACGCGCCCTGATAAAACTGCCGTCTGGCTGGCGGGTAAACAGTACCTGTTGTCCACTTCCCGTATCAATCGTTAACCCTGTCACCACCCCGCTGGCATTCTGGCGAATCTGTACCATCTGACCATTCTGCAGGTTACTGAGCGGTTTACCCGCACCTTCCACCTTCGCCATGGCATACACGTCGGTTGGCGGCAGGTTGTGGTCGCGGAACAGCTGTGCCAGGGTTTTGCCCGGCTCTACGCGATAGGAGCGCCACTGTTGCTCAATGCCGGTGGGCTGCTGCGTCTGAGGCTGAGACGGGGCGGCGGCTTGATCCTGCGGCTGTTCATCCTGAATGGGCTCTGGCTCAACCGGCGCAACCTGACCCGGATCGTTAGACGGGGAGACGAGCTGCGTCTGCATCGGCTGTGCGTCAGGCTGCGGCCGCGTCTGCGACTGAATGTCCAGTTGGGCATTGCGGGTGACGGGTGCGGTATCGACATCATCGCCCCCGGAAGGAAGCAGGAAGCCCACAATCACCATCAGCGCACCAATGATGATCCCTCTGCGATGCAGAGGAGGCAGCGGGTCCATGATGCGAAAATTGTCCGGCGCCTGCCAGATTTTCGCCAGGGTAGGTTTCAGTTCAAATCGCCCGGGCATGGCACTCCTCCTGCTCCGCGTATTTTTTATCCTGTGCCCCGAAGTATAGTTTGCTAACTGCCTGAACGGCGTAGTAAACCCGACATCCGTGACATCAGTTCGGGATTAATCCTGGTTATCTCTATTGTTTCTGTTTCGTCGCGGTTTGTCACCTTAACTTCAGACAAAGTTTTACCCATAAGGGCATGGCTGATATGCTGCCCGCTACTTTAAATGTGATGGAAGGAAAACCCATGACCACCCCGACTTTTGACACTATCGAAGCGCAGGCAAGTTACGGTATCGGCTTGCAGGTAGGACAGCAGCTGAGCGAATCCGGCCTGGAAGGTCTGTTACCCGAAGCGCTGGTGGCGGGTATCGCTGACGCGCTGGAAGGCAAACAGCCTGCCGTTCCGGTTGACGTCGTGCACCGTGCGCTGCGTGAAATCCACGAACGTGCTGACGCCGTGCGTCGTGCGCGCTTTGAAGAGATGGCCGCCGAAGGTGTGAAATATCTGGAAGAGAACCGCGAGCGTGAAGGCGTGAACAGCACCGAGTCTGGTCTGCAGTTCCGCGTGATCAATCAGGGCGACGGCGCAATCCCGGCGCGTACCGACCACGTTCGCGTGCACTACACCGGTAAGCTGATCGACGGTACCGTCTTCGACAGCTCCGTGGCGCGCGGCGAACCGGCTGAGTTCCCGGTAAATGGCGTTATCGCAGGCTGGATTGAAGCCCTGACTCTGATGCCAGTGGGTTCCAAATGGGAACTGACTATCCCGCATAACCTGGCCTACGGCGAACGCGGCGCTGGCGCGTCCATCCCGCCATTCAGCACCCTGGTCTTTGAAGTCGAGCTGCTGGAAATTCTGTAATCGAATTTTCTTATTTCCTCTCCCCGGTTGGGGAGAGGAAAATAGTGTAAAAACCTATAGTTATGGTGCTATCAACATTTTATCTTGCAAACGAAACTGTTGCGTGTATTTTTGTGAGCTGTTTCGCGCTGTATGAGTGATATGACACTCACTTTCAACATATTATTAACATAATATCTAAATCATAGTATTCATCCCGCCGATTCTTACCTAATATCGATTAGCCCTTACAAGGGAACGTCATTTTTTTGACGTATTTAAAGGCCAGAAGAGCCTTAACAACACAGACAGGCATAAACAGGAAAATATCACATGGTAGATCAGGTCAAAGTCGTCGCCGACGAAGAGGCGTCGTCTGAACAGTCGCTACGGCGCAATCTCACAAACCGTCATATTCAGCTCATTGCGATTGGGGGTGCCATCGGTACCGGGCTGTTTATGGGGTCAGGCAAAACCATCAGTCTCGCCGGACCGTCAATCATATTCGTTTATATGATTATCGGTTTTATGCTGTTCTTCGTGATGCGTGCAATGGGTGAACTGCTGCTCTCGAACCTTGAATACAAATCCTTCAGCGACTTCGCTTCAGACCTGCTCGGGCCATGGGCGGGCTATTTTACCGGCTGGACCTACTGGTTCTGCTGGGTCGTCACCGGTATGGCGGACGTCGTGGCGATTACCGCCTATGCGCAGTTCTGGTTCCCGGGGCTGTCGGACTGGGTGGCCTCGCTGGCGGTTATTGTGCTGCTGCTGAGCCTGAACCTCGCCACCGTCAAAATGTTCGGTGAGATGGAGTTCTGGTTTGCGATGATCAAAATCGTGGCCATTGTCGGGCTCATCGTGGTGGGTCTGGTAATGGTACTTACCCACTTCCAGTCACCAACCGGCGTTCAGGCGTCGTTTACCCATCTGTGGAATGACGGCGGCTGGTTCCCGAAAGGCATCAGCGGCTTCTTTGCTGGTTTCCAGATTGCGGTGTTCGCGTTTGTGGGGATTGAGCTTGTCGGAACGACTGCTGCGGAAACCAAAGATCCGGAGAAGTCTCTCCCGCGCGCCATCAACTCCATTCCGGTGCGTATCATCATGTTCTACGTCTTCGCGCTGGTCATCATTATGTCCGTGACGCCGTGGAGCTCCGTGGTACCTACCAAGAGCCCGTTCGTCGAGCTGTTCGTGCTGGTAGGCCTGCCTGCTGCCGCGAGCCTGATTAACTTCGTGGTGCTGACCTCTGCTGCCTCGTCTGCCAACAGCGGCGTATTCTCCACCAGCCGTATGCTGTTTGGTCTGGCGCAGGAAGGCGTGGCGCCGAGCGCGTTCGCCAAGCTCTCTAAGCGTGCGGTACCGGCAAAAGGGTTGACCTTCTCCTGCATGTGCCTGCTGGGCGGTGTGGTGATGCTTTACGTGAACCCAAGCGTGATTGGCGCGTTCACCATGATCACCACGGTCTCTGCGATCCTGTTTATGTTCGTCTGGACCATCATCCTCTGTTCATACCTGGTGTACCGCAAGCAGCGTCCACACCTGCATGAAAAATCGATCTACAAGATGCCGCTGGGCAAGCTGATGTGCTGGGTGTGCATGGCGTTCTTCGTCTTCGTGCTGGTACTGCTGACGCTGGAAGATGATACCCGCCAGGCACTTATCGTCACGCCGCTGTGGTTTATCGCGCTGGGGCTGGGCTGGGTGTTTATCGGTAAGAAACGGATGGCAGGCGTAAGGTAAAAGCAAAACGGCAGCGTCAGTTGCCGTTTTTAGTTTTTGCACCCTCTCCCTGTGGGAGAGGGTCGGGGTGAGGGCATCAGGCCGCAGCGGCCTTTTTTATTCCCCCGCTAAAGCCCGCGGGAACAAAACGTTGTTCTCAAGACTGATGTGTTCCATCAGGTCGTCGATCGTTTCGTTAATACCGTTGTACATCGCTTTCCACGTTGTGCACGCTTCTGGCGGCGGCGTGACGTTGTGGGTGGTGTGTTTGATCACTTCCAGCAGTTCACCCGCGTCATCATGCTCGCTTTCCATCACGCTGATAGGTCCCATCGCCTGGCTTCCCATTCCCTGTTTAATCATCGGGAAGAGAATCTGCTCTTCTTTCATCATGTGGCTGGAAAGCTCTTCGTGCAGCAGGGTCAGGTACTTTGCCAGACCGCGCGGTACGGAAGGTTTGTCGGCATGGACGCGCTCGACTTTGGTCGCCTGCAGGATCAGCTCCGGCAGCTGTTCACGGTGGCGGTCATGGTATCGCACGAGGATATGGTCGATGATTTCCGCGAGCGGAGCGGTTCGCCAGTCTTTGTCGACGGGCTGCTCGGCCAGCTGCGCCAGTTCTGCTTCAATCACCTCAACGTCCAGCTCTTTGCGTGAAGCCGCACGCGCCAGGGTTTGCTTACCGCCGCAGCAGTAATCCATATCGTATTTACGGAACAGCGCAGAAGCGCGAGGAATGGAGAGCGCCAGCTCGCCAAGGGGTTGGTCGCGAAAGGCCATAGCAGTTACCTCGTCATCAATAATATAAGATGCATATTAAATGCATCTTTAAGCCGGCGCTATAACCCTTTAGAGGGACGGGAAAAAGTGAGATGCAGATCACAAAAAAATATCCGATTTAACTCTCTGAATGGGCTCAGGAAAGTGGTTTCGAAACTTTTTAAAGGTGGAGAAACAGTAAACAACCCGCTGCGCCTGCCGATATATCCACGTCATACAAACCTGCATATAACAAAGGCAACGCATGTTTAAACGTATAAAAGTCATTACCCTTTTGATTTCGGTGCTGCTCGTGCTCGGCATCATGCAAGTGATTTCCGCCGGTATCTTTATCAACGCCCTGAACAACGATAAAGACAACTTCACCGTGGCGCAGCTCTCCAGCAAGAACGTGGCGGAGTTTACCGATGCGTGGATCAGTCTGAACCAGGCGCGCGTCACCCTGAACCGCGGGATGCTGCGCCTGCAAAGCAGCATGGCCTCTCAAATTAACGGCGGTCAGCTGAATGAGCTGGTGACCACGGCGAAAAATCTGCTGACTGAAGCGCAGGTTCATTACGATAAATACTATGCCTTGCCGAATACGCCAGGCCTGGATGAGAACCTGACTAATCGCCTTGAGGAGCAGTACCGTAATTACTCTACAACGCTGACCCAAATGAACGTTCTGCTGAGCCAGGGCAATCTGGAAGATATGTTCAAGCAGAATGCCGAACAAAAACAAAACGCGATGCAGACGGTTTATCGTGAATGGCGTGAAGCGCAGGCCGCGCTCACCGATAAAGGCATTCAGGATAACGAAAGTGATTACAAGCGCATCCTGTGGATCCTCTCTGCGGTCATGCTGCTGGTGATTGTGGTGATTATCTCCAGCTGGATTGCTATGCGCCGCGTGCTGCTGCTGCCGCTGGAAGAGGTGATTAACCATATTCGCGCCATTGCGGCGGGGGATTTAACCCAGCCGATTCAGGCCGACGGTAAAAATGAGATGGCCATCCTGGCGCGCAACGTTCAGGAGATGCAAACCTCGCTGGCGAACACGGTGGGCGTGGTGCGTGAAGGCGCAGATACCATTTACACCGGTGCAGGCGAAATCTCTGCGGGCAGTAACGATCTCTCTTCCCGTACCGAGCAGCAGGCCGCTTCTCTTGAAGAAACGGCAGCCAGCATGGAACAGCTGACGGCAACCGTGAAGCAGAACGCCGATAACGCGCGTCAGGCGTCCCGTCTGGCGCTGGACGCCTCCTCAACGGCGAAGAAGGGCGGTAACGTGGTGGAAGGCGTGGTGCGTACGATGGATGAGATCGCCACCAGTTCCAGTAAAATCGCGCAGATTACTAACGTGATCGACGGTATTGCCTTCCAGACGAACATTCTGGCACTGAACGCGGCGGTGGAAGCGGCGCGCGCGGGCGAGCAGGGGCGCGGGTTTGCGGTGGTGGCCGGGGAAGTGCGTACCCTTGCCCAGCGCAGCGCTCAGGCGGCGAAAGAGATCAAAGCGCTTATTGATGATTCCGGTGAGCGCGTGAACGCGGGCTCGCAGCTGGTTAACGAAGCCGGCGCCACGATGGCCGAGATCGTCAATGCGGTTACCCGCGTCACCGACATCATGGGCGAAATTGCCTCGGCCTCTGACGAGCAGAGCCGCGGTATCGACCAGGTGGGCCAGGCGGTAGCCGAGATGGACCGCGTGACCCAGCAGAACGCCTCGCTGGTGGAGGAGTCTGCGGCCGCGGCGGCGGCGCTGGAAGATCAGGCTGCACGCCTGAACGAAGCGGTCGCGGTGTTCAAAATCACCCGCAATCAGGCGGTTAAAGCGGCACCAGTGAAAACCTATGTGCCAAAATCGCAGCCTGTAGCCGCGGCGTCAGAAGGGAACTGGGAAACGTTTTAAGGGCTTGCCGGGGGGCGGCTACGCCACCCGGCAAAAATTACATCTCCGAAGCCGGAATAACCCGTGGTTTTTCCGGCTTCGCTCTTACCGCCATCACCACCCCTATGACCAACAGCGCGATCCCGCAGGCCGTGAATAACGGCGGTACGCTCTGGCGCATCAGGAAGGTATAAAGCAGTCCGGCCAGGGTTTCGAAGACAATCAGCGGCCCTAAGATCACCGTCGGCAGCTTCTGGCTGGCAATGTTCCAGCACAGCGCGCCCACCCATGAACACAGCACCGCAATCGCCACCATCAGGCCGATAAACACCCACGGTCTTGGCCCGAAGGGCTGGGTGAAGTTCGGCTGCTGATGGCCCAGCCAGAGGCATGCGCCGAGATACCCCACGACGGATACGGGCAGCGTGACCAGCGCCTGCGCCGTTGCCCACATCATCGGATGCTTGTCCGGGTTCTCCCGCAGCCAGCGCGCATTGCGCAGGGCATACCATGCCCAGCACGCCACGGAAATGAACGCCAGCAGAATGCCAGAACCGTAACGCCACAGGTCAACATCCGCCTGCCCATGACGCAGCTCGGCAATATTGACGCATATCAGCCCCAGGGCGGTGCAGATCAGCGCCGGTGCCATTTTTGACCACGCCAGTTTGCCATCGCGGTGGCTGTAGAGCAGGTTAGCAAAGACGGGGATGACGACCGGCAGCGTGCCGATAATCATGGTCGATACTGGCGCACCGGTACGCTGAATGGCACTCGCGAGGCAAACGTAATAGATGAGATTGCCCATCATGGTCAGCGCCAGCGCGGTCCCCCAGTCCTGACGGCTGAGCTGACGCAAGCGCGCCCGTCCCAGCCACGCCAGGGGCAGGGCAATCAGCCCCAGCGCCAGATAACGGCCGGTCGACTGCAGTATTGCCGGATACTCGGGTACGATCAGCGGGCCGACAAAAATCAGCCCCCACATCATCCCGGCCAGCAGGGCATACAACACTCCACTAATCATTTTTCCATCCACAGGTATTTACGCTGTTCTCAGTGTAGGTGGGGCAAATGCGCGCGTATTGTATGAGGTTGCGCATTAGCGCCGGGTGACCTGCTTCTGGTAGCGCACGGGGGTAATGCCGTAGCGGTGGGTAAACGCGCGGGTGAGATGCGACTGATCGGTCAGCCCGGTTGCGGCGGCGACCTCTGCCGCGGGCATGCCGTGCGTGAGGAACGCTTTGGCGCGCCAGAGGCGAATGGCCATCAGCATCTGATGTGGCGTCACGTGAAAATGGGCTTTGAACTGGCGCTGGAAATGATACGGGCTGAGTGAAACGACGCTGGCGAGCTCGTCCAGCGTCAGAGCGCGCATATAGTTGTCATGCAGATACTCGCGTACCCGTTCAAAGCGGTGCGCACCTTCCTGAACCCGCGGCGCGTGATGAGCAAACGGCTGGAAGGTCTCAATCAGATCCAGCAGTAATCCTTTTTGCGCAAGCGGATCGTCCGTGTGCCACAGGCCGTAAATGAGCCTGCCGATTTGCTGCGAGCGCAGCGGGTCATGACGCGTTACGTCGCTAAACCACCAGTGCCGGAGGCCGGTCACCTCTTCCAGCAGGTCGGGTTCGATATAGACCATCCGGTAGCGCCAGCCGCCCTCGGTGGCGGATTCGCCGGTGTGGATCTCGTCCGGGTTCATGGTAACGACGGATTTTTCCGCCGCGAGATGCTGTGTCCCGCGATAGCGAAAGCGCTCGGCACCGGTTTCAATCGTACCGATCCCGAAGGCTTCATGGGTGTGAGGCTCAAAGGCGTAGTCAGAAATATGGGCATGATAAAGCTCCAGGCCCGGCAGCTGCGCCAGATGGCGAAAGCGCGCGCTGTCTCTTTCATCATTAAACTGTTCCGGTACGCCTTGCACGGTGAGCCTCCTCGCGGTCATCTATTTTATTATCAGAGATGACCGGAGTTTATGCACTAAACATCTTTGCCCGGACCGTCTTACGATAATCCCCCGGTGACACCGTGGTTTTATGCTTAAACTGGCGGTTAAAGTGCGCAATATCCTGATATCCAACCGCATTGGCGATCTCCTGAATGCTCAAATTGGTGGATTGCAGCATCGTCATGGCGGATTCAATTCTGGCGGTTAATAAATACTGCAGGGGGGACATGTCGGTGGCATTTTTAAAGCGACGGTTGAAGTTGCGCAAACTCATGCCAGCCATATCGGCAAGATTTTGCATGGATATATCTGAGGCGCAGTTGGCTTTTATCCAGATTTGAATTTGAACAATATCTTCATCCGGATGCGGTTTGTTTTCTTCACTGTAACACTGGCGATCGAACTGACTTCGAATTTCATGGAAAAAGGTCCGCTGGGTATGGGTGGCTACACGTTTCCCGTATATCGTTTCGATGAAATGGATGGTCAGATCTGAGAGGGCTTTGACGCTGGCGGCACAGTAAATATTATCGGCCTGCGTGAGAAAATGTTTGGTTTGTAATTTTACGTTGGGGTAGTCGCGCGAGAACTGTTTGAAGTAGTGCCAGTGAGTGGTGGCGGGTTTCCCGTTGAGCAATCCCGACTCCGCCAGGAAACAGCAGCCCGTTCCGACGGCCGCGATGCGGGTCCCTCGAGCCGCCTGTTCGCTAAGCCATGCCAGGAGTTCAGGCTGTTGTCTGACCACCGCGCGAGGATTGCGCCACAGGGCGGGAAGATAGATAACGTCATAGTGCCTGTCTGCGGCAAGGGTAGTATCGGCGGTAATGCTGAAGCCACTGTGCGTCAGGATGGGCTCGTTATTTATGCCAATAGTATGAACTTTCAGTATATTCTCCGGACGACAGAGCCTGAATGAAGACGTCTCCGGTTTGTGCGTGTCTGCGTGGGATGTTGTTTTTTGCTCGGCTAAATAGCTACTGGCTGCGGCTTTCCACATTTCAATCGGAAGACTGAGACCGGAACTTAGCATGCGTTCACATAACACAAATCCTATTTGTGTATTTGTCATTTTTGATTAATACCTGTTTTGACTATTATTTTTGGTAGCTCATCGTTGTCCTGGCCAAAAAAGTCAGCATTTTGGCTGGATTTTCATATTAGCTTTTGTTGGTAATTTGTAAACTAATATCTGAAATTATCGCACTTACTTAACAAAATAAATCCACGACCACTACAGGATGAATTATGGCGAAATTACCCGTAATAACGGCTTTTGGCGGCTATGGTCCAGCTGGTCGTAGTTCTTCACATCATGCATTTCGTCGAATGATTATTGAGTCATTATCGGAAGAGGAAAGGCAAGCGACGTTATTATCGTTAGCCATTCTGATGGGCGTGCTTAAATATGATGAGGGCGGATATTGCGACATTTCCGGTAAAAGATTTACACCTGCTCAGGCTGCCGCGAAGATAAAAGACGAGGCGCTTGAGGGAACCCTTATCCGAAAAATTACGCGCGACTATTTTGATGTCGATGCTATCGTCAGCCATGCAAAATTGAATATGGTTTCAGGCGAAGAGGGATTCAGTTTTAATATATCTTCCAGACAATTACCTCAACCCTTACCGGCGGGATGGCACGTTGAAGAATTAGCGGATCAGCGTGTGCGTATTACCGTTAAGGGAGAGATGGATTGTAAAATTGAGGCATTGTTGCGCACGGAGGTTCAGGCTGCAGGTTTGCTGCCGCAGGGATTCCGCCCGGGTGACCATTACAGTTCGCAGTTCCATCCGCGGGCGCTACAAATGGCGATTGTCGGAGCGTCAGACGCCATCAACGCCCTGGGGATCCCGTGGCGAGAGATACAGGCCAACATCACGCCGGATCAGCTCGGAGTCTATTCGGGCAATATCATGGGACAGCTCGACGATTATGGCTTTGGCGGTATGCTCCAGTCGCGCCTGAAAGGCCATCGCGTCAGCGCCAAACAGTGTCCGCTGGGCCTGAACAGCATGTGCGCCGATTTCCTCAATGCGTATGTGCTGGGTAGCGTCGGTCATACCAGCGCCACGCTGGGGGCATGCGCCACGTTTCTGTATAACCTGAATGCGGCAGTTGAAGATATTAAAGCGGGGCGCATTCGCGTTGCCGTTGTGGGCAGCGCCGAAGCGCCGGTCACCTCAGAGGTGATTGAAGGATTCGATGCCATGGGCGCCCTGGCAACGGAGAGCAAGCTTAAGCATATTGATGAAACGGATACGGCCGACTGGCGCAACAGCAGCCGCCCGTTTGGCAACAGCTGCGGTTTTGTGATCGCAGAATCCAGCCAGTACGTCGTGTTAATGGACGACGAGCTGGCGCTGCAGCTTGGGGCAGAGATCCACGGTTCGGTGGGAAATGTCTTCATCAACGCTGACGGCTTTAAGCGTTCTATCGCGTCACCGGGGCCGGGGAACTACATCACCATGGCGAAAGCGGTAGCCTCTGCGGTATCGATGGCGGGGATAGAGACGGTGCAGAAGGGATCGTTTATTCAGGCGCACGGTTCAAGCACGCCGAAGAATTGCGTCTCCGAGGCGGATATTTTTGACCGCGTTGCGCAAGCCTTTTCGATTCGCGACTGGCCGGTGACGGCAGTGAAATCGTATCTTGGTCACTCCCTGGGGCCCGCCAGCGGCGACCAGCTCATCAGCTGCCTCGGCGTCTTCCGCTATGGTATTTTGCCAGGAATTAAAAGCGTGTCGCACATTGCGCCACAGGTGAATAACGCACGCTTAACCATACCTGTTCAGGACTGCAAATTAGAGGAAGGCCAGGGGCAGATTGCCTTTATAAATTCAAAAGGCTTTGGCGGTAATAATGCCACGGGGGTGGTTTACTCGCCAAAGCTTACCCATCAATGGTTGCGCAAACGCTATGGGGAAGCGGTGTTTGCGGAGTATCAGCAGCGTAACCGCCAGGTGCGACGTCAGGCTAACGCGTATGATGAGGCGGCTTCGCAGGGTGAACTCAATGTCATTTATCTGTTTGGCCAGCAGGGGATAAATGAGGAAGATATTAAGATTGATATGAATGGCATCACCATTCCTGGATTTGAAAAACCGATTACATACGCGACGGATAAAGAATACCCGGATTTTTAATCGTTATATTTGATTTTATTTTTAATAAATAAAGGTGCTTGTATTTTCTCAGGCGCCTTACCTTTGTGCACCACTAAACAGGAGAAAGAAAGTGGCTAATCTCAGTGCAATACTGATTGCCTTTGGCTGGAGCGGTATTGTCGTCGGCATAATGATGGGTGGGTTAATGGGGATGTACGCTTTTAAGGGACCGTTTCGCGCACCCAAAGGACATGAAAACTATACCGATTTAAATCGCAGAATGTTAAGGCTGGCACATATTGCCTTTATTATGCTGCCGTTAATATCCATGCTTTATGGCATGTGTATTGATGACCTCGCCGTGTCTTATACCTATAAATATTATGCCGTTATTTGCATGATGATACTTTCGGTGGGTATTCCGGTTCTGCTGATTGCATCGTGTTTTTATCTGCCATTTAAATATGTGCAGGTTATACCGTTTAGCTGTGGAATGTATGCGTTAGTTGTAATGGCAATTGGCAGGGTTTCTGCCCTGTAAACTATCACCTACCTGAGAAATAAAAATGAAAACGTTACTGAATACCCGCCAGCTGGGTCGGGACGCTATTGTCGCGACCGTAGATAAGCACGTTTATACCGAAAACCGCGCCTTTGCCAACAGGCTTATTGACCGGATTGAATCCCATCCGCTGATGCGCAGCCCTATTTTGGCAAAAATGAACAGCGGCGAAGTTGATATTCAACAGATGCGCGTATTCCATCTGGAATTTTATCACGCGTTTGCGCAAGTCTTTACCGATGCCGTTATTGAAGCGTTAAGCGCGGCGAAACAGCTGGAAGCGCCGCTGGGCGCGCAGGCGAAAATGGCGGCCCGTTTTCTGCTGCAAATCAACCTGCTGGATGAGCTGGGCTTCCACCCTGGCGAAGACGCCGAGGGCAATTACAACGGCCAGCCCGCGCTGGCGCACTACGTGCAGTTCTTTACGACCATCCAGCAGCTGGGGATGACGGAGCACGAGGTGAAATCCTGGCTGCCGATGTCCAGCTCTCTGGCCTGCCGCGCAACCTTCGAGAATGCCTATGGCGACTATACCCAGCTGGTGGGTTTGCTGGCCGTGGCCGAGACCGTCTTCCATGACTTTGCCACGCCGTGGGCAAAAGGTGTTGATAAAGCAACGGATATAGACGTCACGAAGGGCTATCACAGCATCCATGTAGAAAGCGAAACGGGAGAGTCCATTGAAGATGGTCACTCCGAAGATGCATGGATCCTGTTCTGCCAGGCGCTGACGGAAGACCGCTACGCCGAGATGGAACAGCGTGTCGATCTGTGGCTGAAGGTCTGGAACGACTTCTGTAACGATCTGCTGGCTGGCCGCGCCGGAAAATAATCTTCCCACCCTCATTACATTTGAAAATATAGAGCGAATTATGATGCCGTCTCATCAGTTGTTTAACAGGGGATATCATTCCTTCAACCAGCTTTTGCCCGAACTTGCTGTTCAACAGACTACTCAGACGGCATTTGAATTCGTCCGCAGCGCCAGTGAAATTCACAGCCAAAGCTATGACCAGCTACACCAGCGCGCCGCGTCGCTTGCAGAGGCTTTAATGCAGTACGGGCAGCGGGGCGACAGGGTCATATTGCTTTATCCGGATGGTGAAGATTTTATTGGCGCTTTTTTTGGCTGTCTTTACGCCGGCAGGGTGGCGGTTCCGGTTCCGATGCCCGCAAAATCATCAGGAAGCGCGTGGGAGCGTTTTGCTGGCGTATTACGTAATGCGCAAACGGACTGTATTGTTACGACAGCCAGGGGGGCAGAAACGCTAGGCCAGCTATCACTTCCGTTATCCCCGCTTATTTTTACCTTCGACAAACCCGACACGTCCGCGCTTCCTGCGGGTTATCGTCTGCATCATCTTGAACGCACCTTTTCCGGGGCATTTCACCCCGTTCCGGTGGCAGACAACGATCTGGCTTTTTTACAGTACACCTCGGGTTCGACGGGCTCCCCGAAAGGCGTGATGGTAACCCATGGCAACCTGTGGGCTAACTCACATGCTATTCACCGCTTTTTCGGCCACCACAGCGAAAGCCGGGGCACGATCTGGCTGCCGCATTTTCATGATATGGGGCTTATTGGCGGGCTACTGCAGCCCGTGTTCGGCGCCTTCCCCTGTCGGGTGATGTCGCCCATGATGTTAATGAAAAATCCCCTTAACTGGCTCAAACAGGTCTCTGACTATCAGGCCACAACCTCCGGCGGCCCTAATTTCGCCTACGATCTGTGCGTGCGTAAGATTGGCCGAGAGCAGGTTGAGGCACTGGATCTTTCGCGCTGGGACGTGGCTTTCTGTGGCGCAGAGCCGATTCGGCCCGCCACGCTCAAGCAGTTTAGCGAACACTTTGCGCCCGCAGGGTTTCGGCCCGGCGCGTTCCTGCCCTGCTACGGCATGGCGGAAACCACGCTCATCGTCACCGGAATGGACAAAGGGCAAGGGCTCCGCGTGTCTGACGAGGCCGGTGCGGTGAGCTGCGGGCAGGCTCTGACTGATACCGAGGTGCGTATTGTCGATCCTGACCACCATCAGCCGCTTGCTGACGGTGAGAGCGGAGAAATATGGCTGCGTGGTCCGAGCGTTGCCGCCGGATACTGGGCCAATGATGCCGCCACGCGCGAAACCTTCCGGGCGTCTCTGGCAGGCGATCCGTACCCGTGGCTGCGCAGCGGCGATATGGGTTTTCTCCAGTTCGGCCATTTGTACGTCACCGGACGGCTCAAAGAGCTGCTGATTATCAACGGCCAGAACCACTACCCGACGGATATTGAAGAGACGATCCGCCAGTCCGCTCCCGCGCTGGCGGAAGCGACGGTCTGCGTGTTTGCCAGTGAAGACGAGCGCCCGGTAGCGCTGCTTGAGCTGATGAAGCGCCATAAAAATGATCTCGATATGGCGACGCTGGCACCGTCCGTGACCGCGGCGGTGGCGGAGCGTCACGGCATTACGCTGGATGAACTGCTCCTTGTCGAACGAAGGGCAATCCCCCGAACCACCAGCGGGAAATTACAGCGCACCCGCGCGAAGATGATGTATCAGCAGGGGAGCCTGGACGTGGCCTGGCGTAGCCGCCAGGACGCGTCAAAACCGCTTGAACACGCGGGGGAAACCCCTCCCGCGCTGGCGGCGCTGATTGCCGGGATAATCGGCAACACGCTGAACACGACGATCGGCGAATCCCGGTGGGATGACGCGTTTACCGGCTTTGGCTTGAGCTCTTTGCAGGCGGTGGGCGTCATTGGCGAACTTGAACAGCGGCTGGGCCGCGAGCTCTCTCCCGCGCTGATTTACGACTATCCCACCATCAATCAGCTGGCGGTCGCGCTGCGAGAACCGGCTGCGGTCCGGCCGGTCAGCGCCGCCGTCGCGGAAAGCGCCATTGCGGTGATTGGTATCGGCGTGGAGCTGCCGGGGCATAGCGGCGTGGAGGCGCTGTGGTCGCTGCTGCAGCAGGGCCACAGCACGACCGGCGAGATCCCGGCGCAGCGCTGGCGTACCTCGTCCCTTGACGGCTTTAACCGTAAAGGCAGCTTCTTTGACGAGGTTGACGCCTTCGACGCAGGCTACTTCGGCATCTCTCCCCGCGAAGCCGTCTATATCGATCCGCAGCATCGTCTGCTGTTAGAAACCGTTCAACAGGCGCTCACCGATGCCGGCCTTAAGGCATCCTCCCTGCGCGGTAGCGATACGGCGGTTTATGTCGGGATCAGCGCCAGCGACTATGCCCTGGCCTGCGGCGATAACGTCTCGGCCTACAGCGGCTTAGGCAACGCGCACAGCATCGCGGCCAACCGAATTTCTTATCTTTATGATTTAAAAGGGCCAAGCGTCGCTGTCGACACGGCGTGCTCTTCCTCGCTGGTGGCGATAGAGGGGGCAATGCAAAGCCTGCGGGCCGGACGGAGTTCTCTGGCCATTGCCGGAGGCGTTAATCTGGCGCTGACGCCGCATTTGCAAAAAGTCTTCACCGATGCCCAGATGCTGGCCCCCGACGGCCGGTGTAAAACCTTTGACGCCCGCGCCGATGGTTACGTTCGTGGCGAAGGGTGTGGCGTTGTGGTGCTTAAGCCGCTTTCGCAGGCGCTGGCGGATGGCGATCGGGTTTATGCCACGCTGGTGGCGAGCGCCGTGAACCAGGACGGCCGCAGCAACGGCATTACCGCGCCAAATGGCCCATCGCAGCAGGCGGTCATCCGGCAGGCAATGGCGGATGCCGGGGTGGACAGCGACAGCATTGACTATATCGAAGCGCACGGGACGGGAACGGCGCTGGGCGATCTGATTGAATATCAGGCGCTGGAAGCGGTATTTGCGGACCGGAAAAAAACCGCACCTGTCCAGGTGGGGTCGATTAAAACCAACATTGGCCACCTGGAGGCGGCGGCGGGCGTGCTGGGCGTGGTGAAAACGTCTCTGATGTTGCACTACCGACAATACGTGCCGCACCTCAACTTCCAGCATAAAAACCCGCATATTGCGGCGATTAGCCGTCATGTTGAGGTAAGCGGTGCGCAGCCTGCCTCATGGCATGCCGATGGTGACGTACGCTACGCGGGCGTAAGCAGCTTTGGCTTCGGCGGCACCAACGGTCACGTGATTTTGCGCAGCGCGCCAGCGGTGGAAAAACGCCAGGAGCCCGCTGCGCCCCACGGCCTGCTTCTGATCGGTTCACATGATGAAGGGGCGTTTCCCCTTCAGCGGGAGGCGGTCAAAAAAGGGTTATCGACATGTCAGGAGAGCGATATCGCCACCTGGTGTCGGCTGGTGAACACCCGCTACGATGCGGCCCGCTATCGCGGCGTGGCGTATGGCGCGGACCGCGCCCAGCTGGCGGACAGCCTTGCGCAGCTCACGGCCTGCAAAGCAGGTAAAGCCCAGCCTCAGGTCTGGCTCTTCCCGGGGCAGGGCACCCAGCAAATCGGCATGGGGGCCGAGCTGTATCACCATCTGCCGCACTATCGCGCCCAGTTTGACGCGCTGGCGACGACCATCCGGCAGCGTTATCAGATTGATATCACGCAGGCGCTGTTTGCCCGTGACGATAGCTGGCAGCGCTGCGCCAGAACCTGCCAGCTCTCCTTATTTGCCTGTAGCTACGCGCTTGCTCAGAGCGTGATGCAGTTTGGACCCCGTCCGGCTGCCGTGATGGGGCACAGCCTGGGAGAGTACTGCGCGGCGGTCATCGCAGGCTATCTCTCGCTCGACGACGGGCTGGCTATGGTTCATCAGCGCGCGCTGTTGATGTCAGCCCTGACGCAGGAAGGGGCGATGGCGGTTGTCTTCAGCGGTGAAGCCGAGGTGCGCCAGCTAATTTCACCCTGGGCGGGTGACATTGATATTGCCGCATTCAACACCCCGACGCTGACCACCATCGCAGGTAGCCAGACGGCGATTGACGCCTGTCTCCAGGCCATTTCTGCTCAGGGCGGCCACGCCAGAAAAATTAAAACCGCCAGCGCATTTCACTCCTCGATGATGGATCCGATCCTCGGTGCCTGGCGCGAGTGGCTGGTCAACAACGTCACCTTCACCCGCGGGACGATCCCGTTTTACAGCAACCTGAACGGCGAGGCGTGCGACCAAACCGACGCCGACTACTGGACCCGGCAAATTCGCCAGCCCGTTCGTTTCCTTCAGGGCGTGCAAAACGTGCTTGCGCAGGGTGAGTTCACCTTTATCGATCTGAGCGCGGACAGTTCGCTGGGCAAATTTGTGACCGCCACCGACCGCCGTCACCGGGTGCTGGCCGCAGGCGATCGGCGACATGAGTACAAATCACTGCTGACGCTGCTGGGAACGCTGTGGCAGCAAGGGCACGACATCAACTGGAGCGGGCTGTACCACGCGACCACGCGGGAGGCGTTAAACCTGCCTGCCATCCAGTTCTGCCGCAAACGTTACTGGCTGGCGGATGAGACGCCAGCGCAGACCCCATCTGCAAAAGAGGACGCTATGTCAAATCAACACCATTTAGCCGCTGAAATAAAAGCGATTATTGCCGGTTTTCTTGAGGCGGATCCCGCCACGCTTGACGACGAACTGCCCTTCCTGGAAATGGGGGCGGACTCGCTGGTGCTGCTGGATGCCATCAATACCATTAAAGACCGCTACGGCGTGGCTATCCCGGTACGGGCGCTGTTTGAAGAGCTCAATACGCTGGACGCGGTGATCGGTTATGTGGTGGAGCACGCGCAGCCAGCGGCGGCGGCGGCTCCGCTCAGCACCCCGGCAACCGCCGGGCAGGCGGCACAGCCTGCCGTGGCCATGCAGGAAACCAGCAAGCCGGTGCCTGGCGCGGTTCAGGATCTGATTGCCCGCCAGCTGGAGCTTATGTCCAAGCAGCTCACGCTGCTCAACGGCACGGCGCAGACTCTCCCGATGCCCGTCGCGCCAACGATGCCGGATGTCATCGCGCCAGCGCCTGTCGCCACCCCGGCCGCACCGGTGAAGGCCAGCGCGCACAGCAGCTGGTTTAAAAAAGAGACGAAAAAGCTCTCCCTGGGCGCCGAGCGCGACCAGCATCTGGCGCAGCTCACCCAGCGGTTTGTCGATAAAACAGGCGGGTCGAAACGCAATGCCCAGCAGTACCGCGCCGTGCTGGCGGATAACCGGGCCTCTGCGGGCTTTCGTTTATCCACCAAAGAGATGCTTTACCCCTTAGTGGGGGAACGCTCTCAGGGATCGCGCATCTGGGACGTCGATGGCAACGAGTATATTGATTTTACGATGGGGTTTGGCGCCAACCTGCTGGGGCATGCACCGGACTGCGTGCAGCAGGCCGTTGCCGACCAGCTGGCGCAGGGCATGCAGATTGGGCCGCAAAGCGCGCTGGCGGGCGAGGTGGCAACGCTTATCAGCGAGCTGACCGGCCAGCAGCGGGTGGCATTTTGTAACTCCGGCTCTGAAGCGGTAATGAGCGCCGTGCGCCTGGCGCGCGCCGTGACGGGGAAAAATAAAGTCGCGCTGTTTAGCGGCTCATATCACGGCGTGTTTGACGGCATTCTGGGGCGGCAGCAGGGCGGAGAAACCCCCGAGCGCGCCACGCCGATTGCCGCCGGTACGCCGCCATCGCTGGTGGACGACCTGCTGGTGCTCGATTACGGCAGCGAAGAGAGCCTGGCGCTTATCGCCCGCTATGCCGCCGAGCTGGCGGTGGTGATCGTCGAACCGGTGCAGAGCCGTTATCCCGACCATCAGCCGCGCGAATACCTGCATACCCTGCGCGAGCTGACGACGACCCACAATATTGCGCTGATGTTTGACGAGGTGATCACCGGTTTCCGTCTGGCGGCCGGCGGCGCGCAGGCGTATTACGGCGTTCAGGCGGATATCGCCTCCTACGGTAAGATCGTCGGCGGCGGTATGCCGATCGGCGTGATTGCAGGCTCCAGCCGCTTTATGGACAGTATCGACGGCGGATTCTGGCAGTATGGCGATGACTCCTGGCCGCAGGCTGAACTGATCTTCTTTGCCGGTACCTTCTCCAAGCATCCGCTGACCATGGCGGCAAGCAAAGCCGTGCTGGAGTACATCAAAGCCCATCCGGCGCTGTATGACGACATCAACCAAAAAACCGCGCGTCTGACGATGTCGCTAAATACCTGGTTCTCTGCAACCGGTACGCCGATTGAGATCGTCTCTGCCGGCAGCCTGTTCCGTTTCAAATTCAACGGCAACTACGACATCCTCTTCCACCACCTGATGCTGCGCGGCATTTTCATCTGGGAAGGGCGTAACTGCTTTGTTTCGGTCGCACACGCGGACGAGGATATCGACCGCTTTATTGCGGCGGTAAAAGAGAGCGTTAACGCCATGCGCGTGGACGGCTTCTTTGGGCAGGCCGGATTGCGCCCCGACACGCGCTATGCCGTTGCAGACAGCCAGCAGCGTTTTCTGCAGCTGGCCGCGCGGGATGAAAGCGGGCGGTTGGCCGGGACGATCGGCGGCGTCATTGAAACGCCGCGCAACGTAGACAGCGAGATCATGCTTGCCGCCTGGCAACTGCTGTGCGAGCGCCATGACGCGCTGCGTATGCAGTTCACTGACGCAGGCGAACTTCAGGTGGCCCTGGCGCCCACCGTCGATATCAGCGAGGAATACGCGGCGCCTGCCGCCTGTCTCGCTGAGTTTGCCGCGCGTCCCTTTGACCTGACCGCCGCGCCGCTGGCCCGACTGCTTCTGGTCCGCCATGAGGGGAAAACCACGCTCGCCATCGCGGCACATCATTCGGTGGCGGACGGCTGGTCGTTCATGGTGATGCTGCGCGAGCTGCTGCATCTTTACGATGCCCTGGCGTCGGGTAAACGCCCTGACCTGGCGGCTGCGGCAAGCTATCTGCAGGCTATCCGTGCGCAGAACATCGTCAGCGAGGCAGCGCTACCTGCGCGTCTTGCGGCGCTTCCTGCCCGCCGGGCAACGCCAGACGTCCTTACCGTGCTGGCACCTTCCCGGACGTATCAGGGGCAGCGGCTGGTACAGCGCTTGTCGTATCCGGGCCTGACCGCGCAGCTGCGCAAAGCCTCCGCTGGGCTGCGGGTGACCCGCTTCGCGATGCTGAATGCGCTCTTTACCCTGACGCTTGAGAAGGCGGTCGGTCATTCCCCGGTGCCGGTCGGCGTGCCGGATGCCGGGCGGGATTTCGGGCAGGGCGATGCGCTTGTCGGCCAGTGCGTCCGGCTGTTGCCGCTGTGTATCGACAGCGCCGCCTGTGCGTCGTTATCTGATGTCGCCAGGGCAATCCATGACGGTATCCTCGCGCAGCGCGACGAGCCCGCCCTGCCGTCACGCTGCTTCCACGGTCAGGATGCGCCGCTTCCGCTGCTGGCGACCTTTAACGTCGAGCCGCATGCTCCGCTGGCAGAGCTGCGGCAGTGGGAGGCCAGCCTGTCGCTCCTCCCGATCGGCGCCGTCGAATTCCCGCTGATGGTTAACATTCTCGAGACGAAAGAGGGGCTGTCCGTCGAGCTGGACTACCAGATACGCTATTTCACCGAGGCGAGCGCCCGTGCGTTGCTGGAGCACTTCCTGAAGGCGATAACCGTGCTGGCCGAGCAGGGCGAAGAGGCTGCCGAAGCATTATTCTCGTCGTCAGAGGTACTGGCCGCATCATGAAAAAGCTGACGATTATCGTCCTCGCAGGCGCCGTGCTGGCGTTCGTGGTTAATCTGCTGATCGATGCCGGACTGTTTTATCAGGTGCAGGAGCGCGGCGGTGAACAGTGCCAAAAAATCACCGGCATTGAGGGCGCGGAGGATATCGCGCCCTTATCGGATGGCGGGGCAATAGCCAGCAGCCTCAACCGACACGGCAGCGCGCCCGGGGCGCTCTATTATCTCAACGGCAGCGACAGGCCGCAGCGATTAGCCGGTGACTATCCGGATGCCTTTTTCCCGCACGGTATCGATGTCTGGCAGCAGGAGGGCGAGACGTGGATCTACGTGGTGAACCACCGTCCCCAGGAGGACAGCATTGATGTGTTTCGCTTTAATCGCGCGCAGATGCGTCTTGAGTATCAGCCCGCCCTGTCGCGCGCGGTCGGAAACAACATCAATGATATCAGCGTGATTGATAAAACCCGCTGGCTGCTGACGCGGGACCACCGGTGGACGGGCTTCGCGGGACGCGTGGAGGACTATCTGCGACTGCCGCTCTCCAGCGTCCTGCTGGCAGACGAGGCGGGGCTGCATACCCTGATCGATGACCTGCATTTTGCGAACGGCATTTACTACAACCGACAATTGGGGCGTCTGTACGTGGCGGAAACCACCCGCGGCGCGGTGAGCAGCTGGGCGTGGCAGCCGAATGAGGCTGCGCCCGTCCTGCTGGGGCGCTTCAGCGGTCTGCATGGCGTCGACAATATCCTGCCGGACGGGCAGGGAATGCTGGTGGCGGCGCACCCGCAGCTTCTGAAGCTGGCCGCCTATCAGAAAGATGCCCAGGCGCGTTCACCGTCCATGGTGTGGCGGCTGACAACCGGTGCACAGGGTGAAATCAGTCAGGCCACTATTTTCTATCAAAGCCACGGTGCGTCGCTGGCGGGAGTCAGCGTTGCCGCGCCCATGGGCGGAAAAGTGATGATGGGCAGCGTCTTTGACGACGGGCTGCTGCTGTGCGGGGAGCAATAAGATGCTGAAGAGATGGTTTTCCCGCCGCGGTCATTTTCAGGGGACGCTTGAGGGACATGAATTCCCCCTGCCGTCCGGCCATACGCTTCTCGAAAGCGCGCTCAACGCCGGCGTTTCCCTGCCGTATAACTGCCAGGTCGGCTCGTGTAAATCCTGTCTTTGCCGGGTAACGAGCGGCAAGGTGCGTTCGCTTGTCGACCTGAGCTATTTGCTCAGCCAGGAAGAGATTGCCGCTGGCCACGTGCTGGCATGCCAGTGCCTGCCAGAATCGGATTTAACGCTGGCCGCGGCATCCGCGTCCTGGACGCCTGCGCGAGTTAAGCGGGCTGTTGCGCTCTCATCCACGGTATGGCGCGTGACGCTGCTGGCGGAGCAGGCGTTGCCCTTTCAGCCAGGACAATACGTTCAGGTCGGTCTCGAAAAGGATAAGGATATCCGGAGCTTCTCCGTGAGCTGGCCGAGCCAGGGGCGAGAGATTGTTCTGGATATCACGCGCCGTGAAGAGGGGCGGCTATCCCCACTGCTGTGTGATGAACAGGCGACTGGACTGAAGGTATGGCTCTCAGACTGCCGGGGGCAGTTCGGCCAGCGGGATGACGGTAGCGGTCCTCTGCTGGCTATCGCCAGTGGATCGGGACTCGGAACGACGCTGGGTCTGGTCCGCGCCGCGCTGGCGCGTCATCCCCACCGCGAGGTCATGCTGATCCACGCGGTTCGCAGGCGGCATGACACATTCGACCTGCAGGAACTGCAGCGTCTGCGTCAGCACTATCCCGGTTTTCACTATCTGCACGCGTTATCCCGGGAGCGTGAGGTTCAGGCGATGGAGCTGGCAGGACGCATTACCTGCTGGCTGGACGACTGGCGCGCCCTCTATCCCCGCCGGACGGCGGTAGCCGAATGGCGCGTCGTGATTTGCGGCAATCCCGCGCTGGCGCAGGCGTGTCGGCAGAGGCTGCTCGCCGGAGGGGTGATGAGCCACCTGCTTGAAATGGACTGCTTCTCCCCGCCGGTCGGTGCAAAAAACAGTCATAACAATAAGGAGCCCGTATGTTGAGTTACCTGAGATTTGCCCTTGTCCCCTGCGTTTTTTTACCCCTAACCGCGCTAACGACCGTGCTCGGCGGCGTGTGGATCGTCGTCTCTATCCTCTGCGTGACGCTGAGCTATCTCCTTTTCGATAACGCAACCACGCACGACACCGCCGATCGCCACTACCGCCTGCCGGCGCTGCTGGAAATCATCCCGTATTTACAGCTCCCAGCCGCGCTGCTGGCGTTGTTCGCCCTTATCTGGCAGGCCGCGCCGGGCGATCTGCTCGGGTTTGGCGCATGGCTTTCCGCCCTGACCGGTCACAACATCATGGCGCTGCATCACCTTACCCAGCCTGAGCTGCTGCTTGCGGCGGTCTCCACCGGCTATACCATGAGCACCAATACCGTGGTGGCCCATGAGCTTATCCACAAAACCCACAGCCTGGCGGCGATGATGGTCGGGCGCTGGCTTCTGGCGCTGGTCGGCGATGCGCAGTTTTCGATTTCACACGTCTATTCGCATCATCCTAACGTGGCGACCCCGGCGGACGGCGCGACGGCGCGTCGTGGGGAGAGTGTGTATCGCTTCTTTATCCGTTCTTCTCTGTCGCAGTATGTTGAATCCTGGCAGGTGGAAGCGCAGCGGCTGTCGCTTCAGAACCGAGGCGGCGCCATGCTGGTGAACCGGGTGGTGAGCGGGGTGCTGATGAGCCTGCTGATCGTGGCAGTCTGCTTTACGGCGGCGGGCGTCCGGGGCGCGCTGGCGTGCCTGGTGACCATGCTGGTCTCTAAGTTCCTGTTTGAAACGGTGAATTATATCCAGCACTACGGTCTGGTTCGTCTGCCCGGCACGCGCGTGGAGCCGCGACACAGCTGGGATTGCAATAACCGGGCCTCGTCGGCCGGTCTGCTGAACCTGACGCGCCACTCCGATCATCACACCCATCCGCGTCGTGAATACTGGAATTTGCAGGCGCACAGCTACGCGGTGGGAATCGAAAAAGGGTATGTCGCCCATATTTTTTACGCGCTGATCCCGCCGCTGTGGTTTAAGCGAATGGAAGCAAAACTCGCGTACTGGGACGAACACGTTGCCAGTGACGCAGAGCGTGCCCTGATCCGTCAGTCTGAATCATCCGCGGTTAAGTCCACTGTTCCCTGTGTTTCCGGAGAGTCCCATGAGTGAGCAATTTGATCGACTAATTGAGCAAGCCTACCAGCAGTATCGTGGCCCCGCCTACCTGCGCTCGCCGATGGTGTCATGCGTGAAGGCCGGTATCCGCCTGATGGATCGGGTTGTGCCGGGGGCGACCGCCGACTGGCTGGGCAATCGGTTTTTTACGCCGCGCCGGGTGCCGACGCGTGCAGGCGATAAAGAGATGACGGCGCTGGCGAGCCGCATTGAGTCTCTCCCTTTGAGTAATGGTAAACATGCGGTGGTGTACCGCTGGGGCAGCGAGGGACCTACCGTGCTGTTAGCCCACGGCTGGGAGTCGAGGGCTTCCCACTTTGGCAGGCTGATCAAGACGCTGGTCGAAAAGGGCTTTCAGGTCATCGGGTTTGACGCCCCCGCACATGGCAACGCGGCTGGACGTCAGAGCAGCATCGTCGAGTTCATTGAAATCATTGAACAGCTGGCGCAGCAGGAAGGGGGTTTTGACGCGATTGTGGCGCACTCGTTTGGCGGGTTATCCGTTATTAATGCGGTAAAAGCGGGATTGCGGACCCGCGCGCTGGTTATCGTGGGGGCGCCGACGCACTTTAGCGGGCTGGTCACCAAATATGCCGCGATCCTGAATCTCCCGGGTCGTCAGCAGCAAAGGCTACGACGGTATATTGAAGGGTACTTTGGTATTGGCGAGGCGGTCTGGCAGCGCTTTAACGCCTATGAGGGGCTGCAGCAGGTCGATCAGCCGGCTCTGGTTATTCACGACAGCAGCGATGACATCGTATTGCGGGTCGAAGCGGAATGCCTGGTCAACGCCTGGCCTGGCGCGAGGCTGGCAGAGACCCACGGTCAGGGACATAATCCGCTGCGCCGTCCGGGGGAGGGCATCGACATGGTGATGGCGTATCTGGCTCCCTTGCTGGCGTCAGGCAATGAGCGTGATAACCCTGTCGCCTGAGAGCTGATAATAGCCCTGGATCCGGCTGCCCTTTACGCGTTGAGGTGACAGCGTCTGGGTCAGCTCCAGGGTGATCCTCTGCTGTTCAGGCGCGATGTGGCACACGCGGGCCGCGTCAAAATCGAGGGCGCGGCCAACCTCAGGATAGAGCGCCTTATAGAGACTCTCTTTCGCGGAAAAGGTGATGAGTAGCGCGCTGGCCTCGTCGATCTGGCTGGCGGCAAGACATTTCCGCTCCTGCGGTGTGGTAAACAGGTGCGCTGTCCGCTGCATCATCCCGGGGGCAAAAAACTCAATGTCGACGCCCGGCGTCAGGCCAGACGCCTCTGGCGCGATGACCGCCAGCGCCCACTCATGAGAATGTGACAGGCTTCCCCGCCAGCCGGAAGGCCACACCGGAGAACGATCCGGCGCGTTGCCCGGCGTAGCGTCACAGCCGAAGGATCTCAGCACCCGCTGCGCGGCGTAACGCGCCGCAAGATACTCCGCCCGGCGTTTTACCACGGCGCCGTTGAGCGGAACGGGAAAAGGGATGCCCCATTTATCAAAGAGCCCGTCATGGTACTCGTGCACGGTGAATGAGACCAGGCAGTAGCGCAGTGCGGGGAAAGGGGCGACGTTGCCCATCTCAACGGAGTGAATAAAAGGGGGCGCGGAATCCGTGTTTATCGCAGTAAACATAGCAGGGTTTCGGTATCTGTCGGGAGGACAGAATGCCATATAAGTGCGTGCCGGGTAAGGGGAATCACCCGGCCGCGGGAGAAAACGGTCAGGCCGTTACAGAATGGCTTTGATGCTCTGCGCCAGCGGCGTCGTTGCGCGCCCGATCAGTTTGCTCAGCGTATGGCTATCGTCAAAAAGTCCCCCTTTGGAGGCACCGACATCGGAGTCCGCCAGCATATCTGCCAGCCCGGCAGGCAGGCCGACGCTTTTCAGCGCGGCGGCAAAATCCGCTTCACTGAGATTCTGATAGGTGACCGGCTTCCCGCTCTGTTTGCTGAGTTCAGCCGCCAGTTCGCTCAGCGTCCAGCCGTGGTCGCCCGCCAGTTCATACACCTTGCCCGCGTGGCCCTCTTCAGCAATCACTTTGGCTGCCGCCGCGGCATAGTCTGCGCGGGTGGCAGAGGCAATTTTGCCTTCGCCTGCCGCACCAATAAACACGCCGTGTTCCAGCGCAGGCGGCGCGCTCGCCAGATAGTTTTCGGTATACCAGCCGTTGCGCAGCAGGGCATAAGGAATGCCGGACGCCGCCAGCGCGTTTTCAGTGGCAACGTGTTCAACGTGCAGACCGAGCGGTGAGTTGTCCGCGTGCAGCAGGCTGGTGTAGGCGATAAATTTCACTCCTGCCGTTTTGGCGGCGTTAATCACGTTCTGGTGCTGGGTTGCGCGCTGGCCGACTTCACTGGAAGAGATCAGCAGCAGTTTATCCACGCCGCTCAGCGCGGCGGCGAAGGCGGCTTCATCCGTGTAGTCTGCCTGACGCACCACTATCCCCTGCTGGCTTAAGGCTTGCGCTTTCGCCGGGTTACGTACGATGGCCACAATCTGGCTGGCCGGTACGGTTTTCAACAGCTGTTCGATAACGAGATGGCCAAGCTGGCCTGTAGCGCCGGTAATCGCGATCATGGTGAATCTCCTTCGTGTTTGTCTGATGTTGTGGCACACTAGCACCATAGCTAACTTTTAGTAAGTACGTACAAAAAGGTAAGTATGAAAACAACGATACCGACGCTCAGCGAACAAATGCGCGATGGCAATCTTTTCGCGGAGCAGTGCCCTTCACGCGAGGTGCTCAAACACGTGACCAGCCGCTGGGGTGTCCTGATCCTGCTGGCCCTGCGCCAGGGAACGCATCGCTTTAGCGATCTGCGCCGTAAAATGGGCGGGGTGAGCGAAAAGATGCTGTCCCAGTCGCTCCAGGCGCTGGAGCAGGACGGGTTTGTCGATCGCGTGTCGTATCCGGTGGTGCCGCCGCACGTAGAGTATAGCCTGACGCCGCTGGGCGTTGAGGTGAGCGAGAAGGTCGCCGCGCTGGCGGACTGGATTGAGGTAAATACGCCGAAGGTGATGGCGAATCGGGACGATCGCGCGGCGTAAAACCGGGAATGTGCGGCCTGATGCCCTCACCCTGGCCCTCTCCCACAGGGAGAGGGAACAAACACCAAAAACGGCAACGTGCGTTGCCGTTTTGCTTTTACTTGCTCAAATCCACCTGATAAATCGCGAACCCGATATCATCCGTCGCGACCTGTTTCATCGGATACTGCGCCTTCTGCTCAATAAACGCGGCTGCCTTATCGGACGGTGACGTTTCAAAACGGATATCCAGCGGCGTATCGCTGTGGATCGGCGCGAGACGCCAGTTGTTATCCACCGCCGGATGTATTTCGCCCGCTTTTTTCGACTCCGCGCTGATCCACGCCGCCAGCACCGAGCGGTTCTCATCTGGAGAAGCAAAGGCGATGTGGCTATCGCCCGTACCGGCAAACTTACCGCCGTAGGCACGGTAGTTATTGGTCACCACCAGGAAAGTGGCATTCGGGTCGATCGCCTTGCCGTTGAAGGTCAGGTTTTTGATGCGCTCCGCCTGCGGGTTGATCGCCTGACACTCGCCGTCATATTTCGCCGGCTGGGTGACGTCAATCTGGTAGTTCACGCCGTCGATCACGTCGAAGTTATAGGTACGGAAGCCGTCCCAGTTAATCAGCGACTGCGGCTTGCTGCTGTGCGGGTCAATCTGGTTAAACTGTCCGGCAGCGCACTCCAGCCACTCTTTCACCTCTTTCCCGGTGGCTTTAACCACCACCAAAGTATTCGGATAGAGGTAGAGATCGGCGGCGTTACGGAAGGTCAACTGGCCCTTTTCGACCTCCACATAGCTTGCCGGGTCATTCTTACGTCCGCCCACTTTGAATGGCGCTGCGGCGGACAGGACCGGCAGTTTTGCCAGATCCGGATCGCCCTGCACAAAGTGTTCGGCATAGGCTTTCTGCGCCATATTGACGACCTGAACGGTCGGGTCATCCTGCACCAGCGCCAGGAAGCTGTACATGTTGTCGGCGGATTTGCCGATCGGCTTGCTGACGAATTCGCGCGTGGCGTCGTGATCGTGCTTCAGCACGTCGACCAGTTTTTTATCTTCCGCCGCCAGTGATTTTTTAGCCGCAGCGTCGTAAATCGGGCGCGCTTCAGCTTTTGACTGCGTCACCTTCCAGCTGCCGCTGTCGTTATTCAGCACCAGGTCCACCACGCCCAGATGGTCGCCCCACATGCCCGGCATCACCGACGGCACGCCGTTGAGCGTGCCTTTCTCAATGTCCGCCCCTTTGATGCTGGCGAAATCTTTGCCAGGGAAGACGGCGTGGGCATGGCCGAACAGGATCGCGTCGACACCCGGGACCTCACTGAGGTAGTAAACGGAGTTTTCTGCCATGGCCTGGTACGGATCGGCGGAGAGACCCGAATGGGCGACAGCGACCACCAGATCGGCGCCTTTTTTACGCATTTCCGGCACGTATTTGCGCGCGGTTTCGGTGATGTCGTTCACGGTCACTTTACCGTCGAGGTTGGCCTTATCCCACGTCATGATCTGCGGCGGGACAAAACCGATATAGCCGATTTTTAGCGTCTGTTTTTTACCGTCCTTGTCGACGACGCTTGTCTCTTTAATCAGGTAAGGGGTAAAGAGCGGCTTTTGGGTCTTAACGTCGATGATATTGGCATTAACGTACGGGAATTTCGCACCGGCCAGGGCGTCATGGAGGTATTTCAGACCGTAGTTGAATTCATGGTTGCCAAGGTTTCCGACGGTATAATCCAGGGTGTTCATCGCTTTATAAACAGGATGGATCTCGCCTTTTTTCAGCCCTTTGGTCGCCATGTAATCTCCGAGCGGACTGCCCTGAATGAGATCGCCATTGTCGACCAGCACGCTGTTTTTCACTTCGCCACGTGCGGCATTGATCAAACTTGCCGTACGTACCAGTCCGAATTTTTCCGTCGGGGTATCTTTGTAGTAATCGAAGTCCATCATGTTGCTGTGCAGATCGGTCGTTTCCAGAATACGCAGATCTACCGTCGCCGCCTGAACGCTCGCTGCAATCAGCGTCGCCAGAAGCGTTGCACTAAACTTAATCATCAGAGGAGTCCTTTTTTCGATGCAGACCACAAAAGAGTATGTATCTATAGCTTGTTGCTTACAGAAATGTGAATCCTGACAGAAAAATGTAACCTGAAACCGGAATTGCTTCACAGATAGCGGAATTGTTCACATTACGATATAACTAAAACAAAGAGTTAACCTCACTGCGTTAACAAAGAGGTGGAAAATGCTAGATAAAATTTGTCAGCTCGCGCGGGATGCGGGAGATGCCATCATGCAGGTGTATGACGGTAGTAAACCTATGGAGGTGGTCAGCAAAGCGGACGACTCTCCGGTCACGGCGGCGGATATTGCGGCACATAAGGTTATCCTGAAAGGGTTACAGGCCTTGACGCCGGACATCCCTGTCCTGTCAGAAGAAGCGCCGCAAAGCTGGGAGGAGCGTCAGCACTGGCAGCGCTACTGGCTGGTCGATCCGCTGGACGGGACAAAAGAGTTCATCAAACGCAACGGTGAATTCACCGTTAATATCGCCCTGATTGAAAAGGGAAAAGCGGTGCTGGGCGTGGTCTATGCGCCGGTCATGAAAGTGATGTACAGCGCCGCAGAAGGGAAGGCGTGGAAGGAAGAGTGCGGCGTGCGCAAGCAGATCCAGGTGCGCGATGCGCGTCCACCGCTGGTGGTGATTAGCCGCTCGCACAGCGACAGCGAGCTGCAGGAGTATCTGCAACAGCTGGGTGAACACCAGACCACCTCGATTGGCTCATCGCTGAAATTCTGCCTGGTGGCGGAAGGTCATGCGCAGCTCTACCCCCGCTTCGGGCCAACCAACGTCTGGGATACCGCAGCCGGGCATGCCGTTGCCGCGGCAGCCGGGGCGCACGTTCATGACTGGCAGGGCAAGCCACTGGACTATACCCCGCGCGAATCCTTCCTCAACCCCGGCTTCCGCGTCTCGATTTATTGAGCCAGCAGCTTATGCAGCAGGTCAACAACCTGCTGCACCTCTTCCTGGGTTAACGCACCGTCTTTCACCCACTGAACGCGACCTTCTTTATCCAGCACGATAATGGCGGAGCTCTCTTCTTCCAGTTGCCAGGCCTTACGGGTGACGCCGTTGCTGTCGACGATAAACTGCGACCACGGGTAGAGCTTTTTATTGCTCTCAAGGCTTGAGCGCACAAACATCCCGGAGCCCGGAATGGCGTCATCGGTATTCACGATCGTGGTGGTCTGGTAGCGGTCGTGAGGGAATTTTGCGGCCTTGATCGCTTCCACCAGGTTGGCATTTTTCTCTTTTGCAGATGTACGACCGGCAATATGTTGTACAACTCTCACTTTGCCCGCGAGCTGCGCGCTATTCCAGGCTTTGTAGCTAAACTTATCATTGTCGAGAATCAATTCTCCCCGGTCAGCAATGCCGACTGGCGGTACACGTTGTCCTTTTTCAATGCTGTGAGCGGAAGCCCACAGGGGCAGCAGCAGGCAGGCTGCTGCAAGGATATTACGTAGGGTCATGGCGTTTCCTTATTGTTTGCAGGTGATCCGACCACTTGGTCTTGCGCTTTTAATGATAAGTGCGATCAATGTGGTTTTCCCGCAATCCCGATGCCAGTTTGCGGGTGAACGCACATATCCATGAAAAAACGACGGCTTATACTGCTCTCAGTCACGCTTTGCAAAGATTATTCTGAATAATTGTAATCAAACGGTAAATAAACTTATGCACACTGGGTAACACCGTAGTTCTGGTCTATAGTCATTGGGCATTAAAATTTGCGCTCAGGACAGTCGGGCCGATTGTGGCACCGCAAGAGCGTATGATTCGCAGGAGATACAAGAATGAAAATTTTCCAACGCTACAACCCGCTTCAAGTGGCGAAGTACGTGAAGATCCTGTTCCGTGGACGGTTGTATATCAAGGATGTTGGCGCTTTTGAGTTTGATAAGGGCAAGATCCTTGTCCCAAAAGTGAAGGACAAACAGCACCTGTCTGTGATGTCCGAAGTCAACCGTCAGGTTATGCGTCTGCAGACTGAGATGGCTTAACCAACGTGCTATGCAGTAGTTAAAAAGACGGCTCCCGATGGGAGCCGTTGATGTTTCTGGGGGCTGGAACGTTACGCCGACACCTTCTCTTCCGCGTCCGGCAGCTTCGGCACCAGTACGGTCGGTTTGTTGTCGATGCGCGTCACCAGCAGCTGGTCGATGCGGTAGTTATCAATATCCACCACCTCAAACTTGTAGCCGGAGAACTTCACCGAGTCGGTACGTTTCGGGATCTTACGCAGCATAAACATCATAAAGCCGCCGATGGTCTCGTAGTTGCCGGACTGCGGGAACTCGTCGATATCCAGCACGCGCATCACGTCTTCAATCGGCGTGCCGCCATCAATCAGCCATGAATTATCGTCACGCTGAACAATCTGCTCTTCCAGCCCCTGGCCAACCAGGTCGCCCATCAGCGTGGTCATCACGTCGTTCAGGGTGATAATACCCACCACCAGCGCGTATTCGTTCATGATAACCGCGAAGTCTTCCCCGGCGGTTTTGAAACTTTCCAGCGCTTCGGAGAGCGTCAGGGTGTCCGGCACAATCAGGGTATTGCGGATCTGCACGCCGCTGTTCAGCGCCAGGCTCTGGTTCGCCAGCACGCGGTTCAGCAGGTCTTTGGAGTCGACGTAGCCGATAATGTGGTCGATATCTTCATTACAGACCAGAAACTTGGAGTGCGGATGCTGCGCCACTTTGTTCTTCAGGCTCTGCTCATCTTCATGTAAATCGAACCAGATAATGCTTTCACGGCCCGTCATGGAAGACGGCACGGTACGGGATTCCAGTTCAAATACGTTCTCAATCAGCTCGTGCTCCTGCTTGCGCAGTACCCCGGCCAGCGCACCGGCTTCTACGACCGCATAGATGTCGTCAGAGGTGATGTCGTCTTTACGCACCATCGGCAGCTTAAAGATGCGGAAAATCACGTTCGCCAGGCCGTTGAAGAACCACACCAGCGGACGAAACACGTACAGACAGAAGCGCATCGGGTTGATGATACGCAAAGCCACAGCTTCTGGCGCAATCATACCGATGCGTTTCGGGGTCAGGTCGGCAAAGAGGATAAACAGGCCGGTGACCAGCGAGAAGGAGAGGATAAAGCTCAGCTGTTCGGCCAGCTCAACGGACATGTACTTAACAAAGAGGCTATAAAACGCCGGGGAAAACGCCGCATCACCCACGATACCGCCGAGAATGGCGACCGCGTTGAGGCCGATCTGCACCACGGTGAAGAACATACCGGGGTTTTCCTGCATTTTCAGAATGCGGGTGGCATTGATGTTGCCTTCATCGGCAAGCAGCTTCAGTTTGATTTTACGGGACGCGGCCAGCGAGATCTCAGATATCGAGAAAAATGCACTGACGGCAATCAGACAAAGTATTACTAAAATACTGTTTAACATAGTTTATCCGGCTTCTCGCCAGATCCTCGGAAGGGAAGTTGATACCATTTGTGTGAAAACACATTGAACGTCAGCTCGTAGCGTTGAGCCGATTATTTCAGCGGGTAGTATAGCGTAAAGAGATGTAAATCTGCCAGAGGTCACATTTTTGGCATAAAACAGACCGGACAGCGGGCGCTGTCCGGTACATCGCGTTATTTCACGGTAGACAGGCGGACATCGCCCACCGCCCGACGGGTGGCATCGCCTCCCCACACCTGGTCATACTCATAGCCTGTGAGCTGTTTGATCACCACGCGGGTCCCGGCGTCGCAGTCGCGGTAATCCCCACCCAGCTTACGGCGCGCAATCTCCTTCAGAAGCAGCTTGTGCGTCTCACGGGTGAGCTTGAACCTGTAGGTGGTGAAGAAGCTGACCGCCAGCAGGGCTGCCGTTGCGAAGATCATCAGGCCGATAATTGCCCCCAGCGCGCTTTCAGGCTGCGCGCCGCTGCCCTTCACAAAGCCGGATTCCTGCAGCACCAGGCCAATAATCATGATGGCAATCGCCACGGTGCTCTTGCGGGTCAGGACCATTACCCCGGCAAAAATCCCTTCGCGGCGCTGCTGGGTCACCATCTCATCGATATCCGGAATGAAGCTGTAAATGTTCCACGGAATATAATAGAGGCCCGCGCGGGCGGCACCGAGCAGAATAAAGACCGCGGAGAACAGCAGCGTCGGGACCTGCGTTTTGGTGAGGTAAACCGTAAACAGGAAGGCCAGCACCAGGAAGATACAGCCGTAGGAGAGCCGCAGGGCGGCAGACGGCGTGACGTTCAGCCGGTTCAGCAACAGCATAAATCCATAGGTGCCGGGTACCGAGGCGAAGGCCGCAATGCTCAGCCAGCCGGAAACCGCCGAGGCATCCTGGCTCAGGCAATACACGACGTAATAGGTAAAGACCGAGCCGAATACGTCCATCGCCGTGAATGAAAAGATGTAAATAATGATATGCAGGCGAAACGCGCGGATACGGAATGAAGAAAAGAGATCCAGCACCAGATATTTCAGGTGATTGAGTATCCCGCTGCTGCGCTGGTTGTCCACTTTAAAATCTGACTCTTGATGCACATCCTTTGCTTCCCAGGTGGTGTACCAGGTAATAAACACCGCAAGGCAGAACACGCAGGAAAATATCAGCCCGGTGAGGGTATAGGTAAACGGATTATCTTTACCCGTAAACTGCATAATCACGCCGGGAACGGAAACCGCAAGAAAACCGCCCAGTTGGGAGCAGATCATCCGCACGCCTGAGAGGCGGCTACGCTCTTCATACCGGTTCGTCATCTCAGCCGCCAGGGTCTCCCAGGGTACCAGCACCATCGCCGACAGCAGTTCAATAGAGAGGTAAGTGCCCAGGTAATACCAGTAACCCATGTCCGTCATCCACAGCAGGGCATACAAAAACATGAGCGGTGAACTGAGTAATAAAAAGAAGCGGCGACGGCCAAATTTACGCCCGAGCCAGGTATCCCCGAAGTTATCGGTGATATAGCCCATAATCGGGCTTAATAGCGCATCAATCACGCGGGCAATAGCGAATATAGATCCCGCTTCAATGACTGAGAGTCCGCAATAGGTGGTGTAAAAAAATAACAGCCAGGTGCCGATAATGGTAAACGCACCCCCGCCAAAAAGATCGGTTACGCCGTAGCCGAGCGCCACGCCATAACCCACTCTACGTTCAGTTGGTTTGACCATAATAATATCCAGTGTAGGGTAATGATTAACCCGTTTTCTCGGGTCGTTTTTTATTAAGTGCTGGAATACAAATTACGTTCTAGTTATTGATATCTATCCATTGTCTTAACTGAGATGAGCGGTAAATAGCCTCCACAAGCTTGAGTGAGTGTCCGGCTTCATGGATGTCGGTGTAATCCGTGTTTCCGGGATGAGAAATAGCATGATAAAAACGGCGGATCGCCTGCTCGTGCCCCAGTCCCCAGTAGCTTTTGATCTGGCCGTCAGGGGAGTTATCGCTGGCCAGCCTGAGGCGCTCGCCAGGGGTAATACGCCAGAGCACGTTGTCACTGAGCAGCAGCGAGCCCTGTTCGCAGTGGATCTCCATCAGAAGCGGGGAATCGGTGGTATTGCAGTTGCTGGCGTAAAACAGGCCGCGGGCGCCGTTGGCAAAGTGCAGCGTGGCCATCGCGCTGTCTTCCCCTTCGGTCACGTCCGCCAGCTCGCCGCTGTCCACCACGCCTTTCACGCGTGTTACGCCGCCTGCGAACCACTGCATCAGGTCGAGGGTATGAATGGCCTGGTTGATCAGCAGGCTGCCCCCTTCCGTTGCCAGCCGCCCGCGCCACGGGCTTTCGGTGTAGTACGCGCCCGAGCGTGACCACGTCAGCACGGCCTTAATGCTGAGCATTTTTCCCAGCCCGCCGTCCTCCAGCATCTGGCGAATGCGCAGGCTGGTGGGGTTGAGGCGGTTCTGGTAGCACACGCCGAGCAGACCCGACGCCTGTTCGGCGGCGCGGGTGATATCCACGAGTTCGCTGCTGTTCATGCCCACCGGTTTTTCGCAGAAAACATGCTTCCCGGCGGCGAGCGCCGCCAGGATCATGTTCTTATGCTCGAAATGCGGCGTGCAGATGTGGACCACGTCGATGGCATCATCCAGCAGCATTTCCCTGTAATCCTGATAGAAGCGGCACTGATAGCGCATTGCCAGCTCCAGCCCTTTGACGCTGTCGATGTCCACCAGCGCGCGTAGCGCGACGTTGGGGAGCAGGCGCAACGCATTCACATGGCAGCCGTGAATCGCTCCGGCACCGATAACCGCCGTGTTCAGGATCGTCATTGTCGCCTCCCGTTATTCCGTCGCGTTGGCCAGCATCTGGGCCTTCACGCAGAGCTCCGCCGCTTTGAAGGCGTGCGCCTGCGTCATGGCGTTTTCGGTACGATGCAGACAGTCGAGGATCAGTTCGCCAAAGAACGGGAACCCGACCTGTCCGGCGACCGGATAGCGGAATTCCCCCTCTTTATTGACGAGATAAACCACGTCCTGCTCGCCGCGGGTGAGATCGACATATTTGCGGATCTCGATATACCCGTCGGTGCCGAGCAGCGTCAGACGGCCGTCGCCCCAGGTTGAGAGCCCGTCCGGGGTGAACCAGTCGCAGCGGAAATAGCCGCTGGCACCGTTTTCGCCTCTGATCGTCGCGTCACCGAAATCTTCAAATGCCGGATGCTGCGGATGGTTGAAATTGCGTGCCTGGCTGGCGACCACGCATGCCTCACTGTTGCCCGTGTAAAACAGAAATTGCTCAATCTGGTGGCTGCCGATGTCGCACAGAATGCCGCCAAAATAGCGACGATCGTAGAACCAGTCCGGACGGCCGGTCCCTTCCCGGTGCGGGCCGGTTCCCAGGGTTTGGACGACGCGGCCAATGGCCCCCTGCTGCACCAGCTGTCCGGCAAACACCGCACTCTCCACGTGGAGACGTTCGCTGTAGTACACGGCGTATTTCCGCCCGGTTTTCTCAACCATCGCTTTAGCATCCGCCAGCTGTTCAAGAGTGGTGAGCGGCGCTTTATCCGTGAAGTAGTCCTTGCCTGCGGCCATGGTTTTCAGCCCCAGCGCACAGCGCTCGGAGGGGATGGCCGCACCGGCCACCAGGCGCACCTCGTCGTCGTTGAGTATCACCTCCAGCGACTCCGCCACTTTTGCCTGCGGGTATTGCTGGATGAATTTATCCACTTTGGCCGGATCGGGATCGTATACCCACTTCAGCGTGGCTCCGGCTTCTATCAGGCCGTTACTCATGCCGTAGATATGGCCGTGGTCGAGCGCGGCAGCGGCAAAAACAAATTCCCCTTCGCGGACAACCGGCTGGGGTTTACCCACCGGGGCATAGTTCATTCCGTCATTTTTGTTCATGGTGTCACTCCTTAATCCAGATCTTTGCCAAGAGGAATCGCACCCACTTCGCTGAAGTTGGCGACGCTTGCGGATTTTTCATAAAAACGGGGAGCGAGGGTGCTCGTCCCGCCGGTACGGTAAAACGGGTCGTCGCGCTGAATCGGCAGCGAGACCACGGTGCGGGTAATGGCAGATTTGTAGATCGCGGTAATCAGCTCCAGCGAGCGTTTGCCCTGCAGGCCATCCACTAACGGCGCCGTGCCGTGCTCGATGGCGGAAAGCAGGTCATTAATCTGCCCGGTGTGCAGCGTCCACTCGAGCTTCGGCGTCTCCTGAAAAACGGCGTTGAGCTGCGCTTCTCGCGTCAGATCGTTAGTCTCCTGCGGGAAGCCGTTATCGGCGCTGACGTTGGCAAAGGCCTGCCACGGCGCAGAGATACGTGCCTTGTCACCCTGAATAATGATTTTCTGGTCTTCCCCGTGGTGCACGACCGAGGCGGTAAGCTGGGTGAGCGCGCCGCTGGGGTATTTGAAGATCGCGGCGCTGAGGTCTTCGACTTCAGCGTTGTCGTGCGCCACGTTGGTCATCATCGCCACCACCTCGGACGGGAAGCCGAGCATCCACTGAATGGCGTCGATGTGGTGAACCGCGTGGTTAAGGGTGCAGCCGCCGCCCTCTTTTTCCCAGGTGCCGCGCCACCACAGGTCGTAGTAGCAGTGTCCGCGCCACCAGAAGGAGTCCACCTGCGCGTGGCAAACCTTGCCCGCAAGCTCCGAATCCAGCGCTGCTTTTAAGCGCCAGAAGGCATCGGTAAAGCGGTTTTGGGCAATGATGGAGAGCGTTTTGCCACTGGCCTTTTGTGCGGCGATCATCGCGTCGCACTCCTCCAGCGAGGCGGCCATCGGTTTTTCGCACAGCACGTGGCAGCCCGCGTTCAGGGCATCAATGCCGATCTCTGCGTGGACGTAGGGCGGCGTGCAGACGTCGACGATATCGATATCCGGCTCTGACGCCAGCATCTGCTGGTGGCTGTCATACACCCGGGCGTCCGTCAGGCCGTAGCGCGTTTTTTTCTCGTGGGCTTTTTCCGGGTAGATATCCACCAGCGCGACGATCCGGCAGCGCTGACCAAACTGCAAATAGCCCTGAATATGGTTGTGCGAGATATTCCCTGTTCCCACGATAGCGACATTTAACATCGTTTCTTCTCCGGAGTTACCAGGTGCCGGAGGCATCCAGCGTGACGCTGGCTGTCTCTTTAGCCACTGAGGTGCTGATGCGCTGCTGAAGCAGGCGCAAATACTGTTTTTCGTTGAGCGGGAGTTCGACCCAGTCGTCGGTCCAGGTAGAGAGGTGCATGGCATTGGAGAGCGTCAACCCGCGGATCCCTTCCAGACCCGGCGCAATGAGCGGCTCGCCGCGCAGAATGGCGGCACAGAAGTTGGCGGTAATAACGTGATGTTCGCTGCATTCCGGGGCGACGGGAAGCGTGACCTCCCAGCATTCAGGCTCTCCAAAACCGTTTTGCCAGCGGGCGTTGAAGGCGGTTTCAGATTCCCGCAGCCGCCAGAAGCGCAGCTTGCCCTCTTCGACGACCACCTTGCCGCGATCGCCGACGATTTCCAGCCGGTTGGTGCCCGGCGTTTCCGCCACGGTGGTGATAAACACGCCCGTTGCGCCGTTTGCATACTCGGCGTAGGCGGTGACCTCGTCTTCCACTTCGATTTCACGATGCTTACCGAACTGGCAGAACGCGCGCAGGCGGACCGGCATGCCGACCAGCCACTGCCAGAGATCGAGCTGGTGCGGGTCCTGGTTAAGCAGCACGCCGCCGCCTTCCCCTTTCCAGGTGGCGCGCCAGCCGCCGGAGTTGTAATAGCTCTGCGAGCGATACCAGTTGGTGATTATCCAGTTGGAGCGGCGGATCTCACCCAGCTCGCCGCTGTCGATCAGATCTTTCACCTTCTGGTAGAGCGGGTTCGGGCGCTGGTTGTACATGATGCCGAACACCACATCGCACGCCTGGGCGCAGGCGTTCATCTCCTGCACCTGGGCGGTATACACGCCCGCCGGCTTTTCACACAGGGTGTGGATGCCGTTGCGCATCGCCAGCATCGACAGGCGCGGATGCTCGTAGTGCGGCGTGGCGACAATCACCGCGTCGATAAGCCCGCTCTGGAGCATCTCCTGCGCGTCGCTGAATAAGGGGAGAGTGCCGACCAGCTGGCGAATAGCCGGATGCTTTTCCGGTGCATTATCACAAACCGCCGCCAGGCAGGCGTCGCTGACCGTACCCGCCAGTAAATAACGCGCGTGGACCGTACCGATATTCCCTATTCCAATAATGCCAAAACGTACCTTCTCCATGTCACACCTTAATTTCAGTTGAAATGAGTGATGACCGGAAAATAGGAAAGGGGAGCCGCAGCGACAATGTGTTTTTGTGAGAATACTCGCAAGGTGATTAAGTAATCTCCAGGCTTTCTGAAATTTAGTTTTAAAATCAACGGACTGTTTCTGCAAATATTTGCAAAAACTGAATGAGAGCGAGGTCACACTATGCCGGGCAAGTTAAAAATGGAGGAAATTGCGGCCCTGACGGGATATTCCGTCAGCACGGTTTCGCGGGTATTAAGCGGCAAGTCTTACACCAGTGATAAAGCCAGGGAGGCGATCGTTCGCACCGCGCGAGAATTAGGCGTGCTGGAGTCCATGGCGAGCGGAAGACTACTAATTAACGGAATCGCTGTTTTTGCGCCGGAAAGAACCTTTCAGGGACGCGGGGATATTTTTTATCTGGAAGTGACGAAAGGAATTGCGGAAGCCTGCGCGCGGCATAATGTGTGGGTCACGTGCTGTGGTTTAGAAGAACAGCACGCCGATGTGAAAGTCTTTATGGAAAAGGCCAGTCATAAGAATATCAACGCGATAATTATTATTGGCACTGATGATTCAACCATATTTAAACTGGCCAGCACGCTGAATAAGCCCTGCGTGTTGATTAATTCCGTCGATCGGGATCGGGTGCTGGATGCCGTGTCGCCCGATCACCGGGCGATTGGCTTCACCGCCATGCAGTACCTTTTCGAGCAGGGTCATCGCCGCGTGCTCACGCTTACCTGCCTGCGTCGGGATACGCTGTACGCGCGTCTGGACGGTATCAAAGAGGCGTATCGCCATTTTCACGTCGCCTTTGACCCGCAGCGCGATTTGCTCGTAACGGAGTGGTTTACCGCGGAAGAGGCCGAGCAGGCGCTGGATGCGTGGTTAGTGAGTCATGACCGATCCCAGTGGCCGGAGGTGATTTTCCCGAACAGTACCCGCATGGTGGAAGGGGTGGTGAGGGTGTTAACGCGCCACGGGCTGCGCATTCCGGAAGACATTTCGCTGATTACGACCGATTTTGCATGGAATTTAGCGCACCGTCTGGAAAAACCGGTCACCGGCGTCACGGTGCCCTGCCGCGAGCTGGGGATTGAGGCCGTTCACCTGCTGCAAACGCGGCTCAACCGACCGCAGGCAGCGGTCTTTAACCTGCTGTTACAGGGCAAAGTGATGGATTACGGTTCAGTCAGCAACGCCACGCGCCACGCGGCTCGCGTGGCGCTGGATGAGTAATCAGGCTAGCTGTGGCGGCAGGCAGACGCCGATGCCCCCGATGCCGCAGTAGCCGTACGGGTTTTTATGCAGGTACTGCTGGTGATCGTCCTCGGCGTAGTAGAACGGTTTCGCCGTCGCGATTTCCGTGGTCACCTCGCGCGTATCGCCCGCTTCACGCATGGCCTGCTGGAAACGCTCCAGGCTGGCGCGCGCGGCGGCATCCTGCTCAGGCGTGAGCGGATAGATAGCCGAACGGTACTGGGTGCCGTGGTCGTTGCCCTGACGCATGCCTTGCGCCGGGTCATGGTTTTCCCAGAAGACCTGCAGAAGCTGCTCGTAGCTAATTACCGCTGGGTCATAGACCACGCGTACCGCTTCCGCATGCCCGGTTTCGCCGGAACAGACTTCGCGATAGGTAGGATTTGGCGTGTAGCCGCCCGTGTAGCCAGCCGCCGTGCTGTAAACGCCGGGCAACTGCCAGAAGAGGCGCTCAACGCCCCAGAAGCAGCCCATGGCGAACAGGGCGATTTCCATTCCCTCCGGCACGTTGGTCATGGAATGGCCATTGACGGCGTGTAAGGTCGCCACAGGCATAGGGGTGTTGCGTCCCGGTAATGCATCGGTTTGTGAAACCAGATGCTTTTTGTCGAATAAACTCACGATGGGGCCTCCCGGGGTGCGATGTTTCAGTTAAGGTTGTCACGAAGCGTTTAATTGAACACAATAAATGCGCTGAATGAGTCTAGATTTAATCATAAGAAATATTTGGGTGTTATACCCATTTTCAACCCGCGATTCGGGTTTTTGGCCAACAGGCCGTATTTTGCCGCGGAGCGGCACTTCATTTGCTTCCAGGGTGGAAACAGGGATATTCAGGAGAAAACGTGACAAAAATCCGCCAGTTATGTTTAGTCAGTGTGTTGCTGACAAGCGGGATTGCCAGCGCGGCGAATGTCCGTTTGCAGGTTGAGGGGTTATCCGGGGCGCTGGAAAAAAACGTGCGTGCGCAGCTATCGACCATCCAGAGTGATGAGGTGACGCCGGACCGGCGTTTTCGCGCGCGCGTCGATGATGCGATCCGCGAGGGGCTGAAAGCGCTGGGGTATTACGAACCCACCATTGATTTTGATCTTCGCCCGCCGCCAAAGAAGGGGCGCCAGGTCCTCATTGCCCGCGTTTCGCCGGGTGAGCCGGTACTGATTGGCGGCACGAACGTCATCCTGCGCGGCGGGGCCCGTACCGATCGGGACTACCTGGACCTGCTCAGCACGCGGCCAAAAGTCGGCACCGTGCTCAACCACGGTGACTACGACCATTTCAAAAAAGAGCTGACGAGCGTTTCCCTGCGTAAGGGCTACTTTGACAGCCAGTTCAACAAAAGCCAGCTGGGCATTGCGCTGGCGCGACGTCAGGCCTTCTGGGATATCGACTACGACAGCGGGGAACGCTACCGCTTTGGCGACGTGACGTTTGAAGGTTCGCAAATTCGTGAAGAGTACCTGCAAAACCTCGTGCCGTTCAAAAAAGGGGATTACTATCAGTCGAGCGACCTCGGAGAGCTGAACCGACGCCTCTCAGCTACCGGCTGGTTTAACTCCGTGGTTGTCGCGCCGGAATTTGATAAGTCTCGCAAAACCAAGGTGTTGCCGCTGCATGGCGTTGTTTCGCCGCGCACCGAGAACACCATTGAGACCGGTGTTGGTTACTCGACGGATGTGGGACCACGCGTGAAAACCTCGTGGAAAAAACCGTGGATGAACTCGTACGGTCACAGCCTGACCACCAGCCTGAGCCTCTCTGCGCCCGAGCAGCAGCTGGACTTCAGCTACAAAATGCCGCTGCTGAAAAATCCGCTTGAGCAATATTACCTTCTGCAGGGCGGTTTTAAGCGCACCGATTTAAACGACACAAAGCAGGACTCTACGACGCTTGCGGTCTCCCGCTTCTGGGATCTCTCCAGCGGCTGGCAGCGCGCCATTAACCTGCGCTGGAGCCTGGACCACTTTACCCAGGCCAACGTCACCAATACCACCATGCTGCTTTATCCGGGCGTGATGATCAGCCGTACCCGCTCGCGTGGGGGCCTGATGCCGACCTGGGGCGACTCGCAGCGCTACTCCATCGATTATTCCAACTCCGCCTGGGGCTCCGACGTGGACTTCTCCGTCATGCAGGCGCAAAACGTCTGGATCCGTACGTTGTACGACAAACATCGCTTTGTGATGCGCGGCAATCTCGGCTGGATTGAAACGGGAGACTTCGAGCGCGTTCCGCCGGACCTGCGCTTCTTCGCCGGGGGCGACCGCAGCATTCGCGGGTATAAGTACAAATCGATCTCACCTGAGAACGAAAAGGGCCAGCTGACCGGTGCGTCAAAACTGGCGACGGGCTCGCTGGAGTACCAGTACAACGTCAGCGGAAAGTGGTGGGGCGCGATGTTTGTTGACGGCGGTGAAGCGGTAAACGATATCCGCCGCAGCGACTTTAAAACCGGCGCGGGCGTCGGCGTGCGCTGGCAGTCACCCGTCGGGCCCATCAAGCTCGATTTTGCCGTGCCTGTCGGCGACAAAGATAAACACGGATTACAGTTTTACATCGGTCTGGGGCCTGAATTATGAGTTTATGGAAGAAAATAAGCCTCGGAGTGCTGATCTTTATCGTGCTGCTGCTCGGGACGGTGGCGTTTCTGGTAGGAACGACGACCGGGCTGCATCTGCTGTTTAACGCCGCGAACCGCTGGGTGCCGGGGCTGGAGATTGGTCAGGTGACGGGCGGCTGGCGCGACCTGCGCCTGAAGAACATCCGCTATGAGCAGCCGGGCGTGGCGGTCAACGCCGGGGAGTTCCATCTCGCGGTAAAGCTGGGCTGTCTGCGTGACAGCAAGCTCTGCGTCAACGATCTGTCGCTAAAAGATGTCAACGTGGCGATAGATTCAAAGAAAATGCCGAAGTCTGCGCCGGTTGAAGAAGAAGACAGCGGCCCGCTGAATCTCTCCACGCCGTACCCGATCGCGCTTTATCGGGTGGCGCTCGATAACGTCAATATCAAAATCGACGACACCACCGTGTCCGTGATGGATTTCACCTCCGGCCTGCGCTGGCAGGAGAAAAACCTCACCCTGACGCCAACGTCCCTGCAGGGCTTGCTGATCGCGCTGCCGAAAGTGGCCGACGTGGCGCAGGAAGAGATCGTCGAGCCGAAGATCCAGAACCCGCAGCCAGAAGAGAAGCCGCTGGGCGAAACGCTGAAAGACCTCTTCTCGAAGCCAGTGCTGCCGGAAATGACCGACGTACATCTGCCGCTGAACCTTAACATTGAGGAATTCAAAGGCGAACAGCTGCGCCTGACCGGCGATACCGACCTGACGGTCTATAACATGCTGCTGAAGGTCAGCAGCATTGACGGCAACATGAAGCTCGACGCGCTGGATATCGACACCAACCAGGGCTCGGTGAATGCGTCGGGTAATGCGCTGCTGCGCGACAGCTGGCCGGTGGATATCACGCTGAATAGCACCCTGAACATCGACCCGCTGAAAGGCGAGAAAGTGAAGGTCAAGGTGGGCGGGGCGCTGCGCGATAAGCTCGATGTTGGCGTGAATCTCTCCGGCCCGGTGGATATGGCCCTGCGTGCGCAAACCCAGCTGGCGGAAGCCGGGCTGCCGCTCAATCTTGAGGTTGTCAGCAAGCAGCTTTCCTGGCCGTTCACCGGCGAAAAGCAGTTCCAGGCCGATGACCTGAAGCTGAAGCTGAGCGGCAAGATGACCGACTACACGCTCTCGTTCCGCACCGCGGTGAAGGGGCAGGGCGTGCCGCCCGCGAACATCACCCTGGATGCGAAGGGCAACGAACAGCAGGTCAACCTTGACAAGCTGACCGTCGCGGCGCTGGAAGGTAAAACCGAGCTGACCGCGCTGCTCGACTGGCAGCAGGCGATCAGCTGGCGCGGCGAGCTGAAGCTGACGGGTATTAACACCGCCAAAGAGGTGCCGGACTGGCCGTCGAAGCTGGATGGCCTGATTAAAACGCGCGGCAGCCTGTACGGCGGCACGTGGCAGATGGACGTGCCGGAGATCAAGCTCACCGGGAACGTGAAGCAGAACAAGGTAAACGTTGAAGGCTCGGTGAAAGGCAACAGCTATCTGCAGTGGGTTATCCCGGGCCTGCACGTGGCGCTGGGGCGCAACACGGCGGATATCAAAGGCGAGCTGGGGGTGAAAGATCTCAATCTGGATGCCACCATCGACGCGCCGAATCTGGATAACGCCCTGCCGGGGCTTGGCGGTACGGCGAAGGGGCTCGTGAAGGTGCGCGGCACGGTAGACGCGCCGCAGCTGCTGGCGGATATCACCGCCAATAGCCTGCGCTGGCAGGAGTTGAGCGTTGCCCGGGTTCGCGTGGAGGGGGATGTGAAATCCACCGACCAGATCGGCGGTAACCTGAACCTGCGCGTGGAACGTATTTCCCAGCCGGACGTGAACATTAGCCTGGTCACCCTGGACGCTAAAGGCAACGAGAAGCAGCACGACCTCCAGCTGCGGGTGCAGGGCGAGCCGGTCTCCGGCCAGCTTCACCTGACCGGCAGCTTCGACCGCAAAGAGGAGCGCTGGAAAGGGACGCTGGATAACACCCGTTTCAATACGCCGGTCGGGCCGCTGGCGCTGTCGCGCGCCATTGCTCTGGACTACCGCAACGCCGAGCAGAAGATCAGCATTGGGCCGCACTGCTGGACCAACCCGAATGCGGAACTGTGCGTGCCGCAGACCATCGATGCGGGCGCGGAAGGGCGCGCGCAGATCAACCTCAACCGCTTCGATCTGGCGATGCTAAAACCGTTTATGCCGGATACCACGCAGGCGAGCGGCGTCTTCAGCGGGAAAGCCGATGTCGCCTGGGACACCACCAAAGAGGGGCTGCCGCAGGGCAGCGTGACGCTCTCCGGGCGTAACGTGAAGGTAACGCAGGAGGTCAACGACGCGCCGCTGCCGGTGGCGTTCGACACCCTGAACCTGAGTGCCGATCTGCATAACAATCGCGCACAGCTGGGGTGGACAATCCGCCTGACCAATAACGGTCAGTTGGATGGTCAAGTCCAGATTACCGACCCGCAGGGACGGCGTAATCTGGGCGGCAACGTTAACATCCGAAACTTCAACCTGGCGATGGTGAACCCGATTTTCGCGCGTGGGGAAAAAGCCGAAGGCATGCTGAACGCTAACCTGCGCCTGGCCGGCAACGCGCAAAGCCCGCAGCTGTTCGGTCAGCTGCGGCTCAGCGGCCTGGATATTGACGGCAACTTCATGCCGTTTGACATGCAGCCCAGCCAGATCGCGATGAACTTCAACGGCATGAGCTCGACGCTGAGCGGCTCGGTATTAACGCAGCAAGGGCAAATCAACCTGAGCGGTGACGCGGACTGGAGCCAGCTCGACAACTGGCGCGCCCGTATTGCCGCGAAGGGCAGTAAGGTGCGCATCACCGTACCGCCGATGGTGCGCCTGGACGTCTCGCCTGATGTGGTCTTTGAAGCCACGCCAAGCCTCTTCACGCTTGACGGTCGCGTCGACGTGCCGTGGGCGCGCATCGTGGTCCACGACGTGCCGGAAAGTGCGGTCGGCGTCTCAAGTGATGAAGTTATGCTCAATGAAAATCTGAAACCTGTCGAACAGAAGAGCGCTGGCATACCGATTAATAGTAACCTTACCGTGCACGTGGGGAATAACGTGCGGTTGAATGCGTTTGGGCTGAAGGCGAGGCTCACGGGTGACCTGAAAGTGGCGCAGGATAAACAAGGGCTTGGCCTGAACGGGCAGATCAACATTCCTGAAGGGCGTTTCCATGCCTATGGTCAGGATCTGATTGTTCGCAAAGGTGAGCTGCTGTTCTCCGGCCCACCGGATCAGCCCCTGTTGAACATTGAAGCGATTCGTAACCCGGAAGCGACGGAAAACGACGTTATTGCTGGCGTTCGCGTCACCGGTTCCGCCGACGAACCGAAGGCGGAGATCTTCTCTGACCCGGCGATGTCCCAGCAGGAAGCCCTCTCTTATCTGCTGCGTGGACAAGGTCTGGACAGTGGACAAAGCGACAGTGCGGCGATGACCTCGATGTTAGTGGGTCTGGGGGTTGCACAAAGTGGGCAGGTTGTGGGTAAAATCGGCGAGACGTTCGGCGTAAGCAATCTGGCGCTGGACACCCAGGGCGTGGGTGACTCCTCGCAGGTGGTGGTCAGCGGCTATGTACTGCCGGGTCTGCAGGTAAAATATGGTGTGGGGATCTTTGACTCACTGGCAACACTCACGCTACGCTATCGCCTGATGCCTAAGCTATATCTGGAAGCAGTGTCCGGCGTAGACCAGGCACTTGATCTGCTCTATCAGTTTGAGTTTTAGCAATGCGAATATTTGTCTACGGCAGTTTAAGAACCAGGCAAGGCAACAGTCACTGGATGACCAATGCCCTGCTGCTGGGGAATTACAATATCGAGAACTACCAGTTGTACAGCCTGGGCCACTATCCAGGCGCGGTTCCGGGCGAAGGAACAGTACAGGGTGAAGTCTATCGTATTGATAACGCGACGCTTGCCGAACTTGATGCCTTGCGCACCAGGGGCGGTGAATACGCGCGCCAGTTGATCCAGACGCCGTACGGAAGTGCGTGGATGTATGTCTACCAGCGTCCGGTCGAAGGGTTAACGCGGATTGTAAGCGGTAACTGGTTAGACAGAGACCAGTACTGAAAAAAAACAACGCCACCGTGAGGTGGCGTTGTTTTTTTGCTCCTTCAACTCTCTTCTGTATCCCGGCGCCGGGTTAAAAACAGAGGAACGAACAGCATGATGTAGGGGGCTATAAGCCATAACAAACACAGGGCGCGTGAACGGCCATAGTAGTTTATGCACCGCGTATTGCTTGAAATGACGGGCAGGAAAAACAGTAAAAACAGCAGAATCGCATAATCGCTTCGATAAGGGATCCATAAGTAAAACAAAAACCAGGCAAGCTGGAATGTCATGATGCAGAGATACTGCCATTTGCTGTCTTTGCCGTAACAGTCAAACGCCTTTATGTAGCCCATCTTGATGCTTTGAAGAAAGAAACTTAGCATGTATAACGCTCACGATCTTGATGGTCAGGAGTGTATGTCTTTTTCAAAGGCAACAAAAAGCCCCGACATGCGGGGCTTTCATCAATCAGCAGTAAGAATTACTTCTTAGCAGCGCGTTCGAAAGAGGCGATGATTTCCGCTTTCGCTGCTTCTGCGTTGTCCCAGCCGTCAACTTTAACCCACTTGCCTTTTTCGAGGTCTTTGTAGTGCTCGAAGAAGTGAGTGATCTGCGCTTTCAGCAGCTCTGGCAGGTCGTTCACATCTTTGATGTGATCGTATTCTTTGCTCAGCTTGGTGTGCGGTACCGCAACCAGCTTCGCATCTTCACCGGATTCGTCGGTCATTTTCAGCACGCCAACTGGACGGCAGCGAATGACGGAGCCTGGCTCCAGTGGGTATGGCGTTGGGACCAGCACGTCAACCGGGTCACCGTCCAGAGACAGGGTGTGGTTGATGTAACCGTAGTTGCACGGATAGAACATCGCGGTAGACATGAAACGGTCTACGAACAGGGCGCCGCTCTCTTTGTCCACTTCGTATTTGATCGGATCTGCGTTAGCCGGGATTTCGATAACTACGTAGATGTCTTCTGGCAGTTCTTTACCCGCTGGGACGTTGAGTAAGCTCATGTCGGTGTCCTTTAAAATGGATGGTAAACAAGTGGCAGGTATTATAGCCAACTCGCGCTGAATGTCTCCGCCTGTTTTCGCTTTATCTCCCCGCTTTCTCCACTTTTCAGACCGATTCCATGACAGGAAAATCCATAAACTCAGCCGCATTTTTCATGGCGAAATGAAAGCGATTACAAACTTGTGATTAACGTTTTATTCACTTTTCTGAAGTGTGATGTAACGCAATTCGTTACATATTTCATGGGCTATAGTCATTCCGCAGAACATCTTTTAACCAACAATAACTCACCCTACGAGGACGTTCATATGTGGAAGCGCTTACTCCTGGTCACAGCAGTTTCGGCAGCCATGTCGTCTATGGCGATGGCCGCTCCCTTAACCGTAGGTTTTTCGCAAGTCGGCTCTGAATCTGGCTGGCGAGCGGCAGAAACCAACGTGGCGAAAAGCGAGGCTCAGAAACGCGGCATTACCCTGAAAATCGCCGATGGTCAGCAAAAACAAGAGAATCAGATCAAAGCCGTGCGCTCCTTTATCGCCCAGGGCGTGGATGCCATCTTTATTGCACCCGTCGTGGCGACCGGCTGGGAACCCGTCCTGAAGGAAGCGAAAGACGCTGAGATCCCGGTCTTCCTGCTCGACCGTTCCATCGACGTCAAAGACAAATCCCTCTATATGACCACCGTCACCGCCAACAACGTGCTTGAAGGGCAATTGATTGGCGACTGGCTGGTGAAGCAGGTCGACGGCAAGCCGTGTAACGTCGTTGAGCTGCAGGGTACCGTCGGGGCGAGCGTGGCCATCGACCGTAAAAAAGGCTTTGCTGAAGCCATCGCGAAAGCGCCAAACATTAAGATTATCCGCTCTCAGTCCGGCGACTTTACCCGTAGTAAAGGTAAAGAGGTTATGGAGAGCTTCATTAAGGCTGAAAACAACGGCAAGAACATCTGCATGGTTTACGCCCACAACGATGACATGGTGATCGGTGCGATTCAGGCAATTAAAGAAGCGGGCCTGAAGCCGGGCAAAGATATCCTCACCGGCTCTATCGACGGCGTGCCGGACATCTACAAAGCGATGATCGACGGCGAAGCCAACGCCAGCGTGGAGCTGACGCCAAACATGGCGGGTCCGGCATTCGACGCGCTGGAGAAATTCAAGAAAGACGGCACGATGCCGGAGAAAGTGACGGTCACCAAGTCCACCCTCTACCTGCCTGATACGGCGAAAGAAGAGTTAGAGAAGAAGAAAAATATGGGCTATTAAGACCCGCGTCCCTCACCCCAGCCCTCTCCCCGGAGGGGAGAGGGAGAAAGGCAGGGCGGAGCTGGATATTAACAATTGGCACGATCAATCCCCTCTCCCCTCCGGGGAGAGGGTCAGGGTGAGGGGGAAACCATGACCACTGAACAACACCAGGAAATCCTCCGCACAGAGGGCTTGAGTAAATTCTTCCCCGGCGTAAAAGCGCTGGATAGCGTTGATTTCAGCCTGCGGCGCGGGGAGATCATGGCGCTGCTGGGCGAGAACGGTGCGGGAAAATCGACGCTGATTAAATCCCTGACCGGTGTTTATCACGCTGACCGCGGCACCATCTGGCTGGAAGGTAACGCCATTTCGCCCAAAAACACCGCCCATGCCCAGCAACTGGGGATCGGGACGGTGTACCAGGAAGTGAACCTGCTGCCGAATATGTCGGTGGCGGATAACCTGTTTATTGGCCGCGAACCACGCCGTTTTGGCCTGCTGCGCCGCAAAGAGATGGAAGCGCGGGCGACAACGCTGATGGAATCGTACGGCTTCTCCCTCGACGTCCGCGAGCCGCTGAACCGCTTTTCCGTGGCGATGCAGCAGATCGTCGCCATTTGTCGCGCGATCGATCTCTCCGCAAAGGTGCTGATCCTTGACGAACCCACCGCCAGCCTCGATACCCAGGAAGTGGAGATGCTCTTTACCCTGATGCGCCAGCTGCGCGATCAGGGCGTCAGCCTGATCTTCGTCACCCACTTCCTCGATCAGGTGTATGAGGTGAGCGATCGCATTACGGTGCTGCGCAACGGCAGCTTTGTCGGCTGCCGCGAAACCCGCGAGCTGCCGCAAATCGAGCTGGTAAAAATGATGCTTGGCCGCGAGCTCGAGACCAACGCCCTCCAGCGTGCAGGGCGCACGCTGCTGAGCGAGAAGCCGGTCGCCGCGTTCAGCGATTACGGCAAAAAAGGGGTGATCTCGCCGTTTAACCTTGAGGTGCGGCCAGGCGAAATTGTCGGCCTGGCGGGCCTGCTGGGCTCCGGCCGGACCGAGACCGCCGAGGTGATCTTCGGGATCAAGCCTGCCGACAGCGGCAGCGCGCTGATCAAGGGCAAACCGCAGACCCTGCGATCGCCGCATCAGGCCTCCTGTCTGGGCGTCGGCTTCTGCCCGGAGGACCGGAAAACGGACGGCATTATTGCCGCCGCCTCGGTGCGGGAAAATATCATTCTGGCGCTACAGGCGCAGCGCGGCTGGCTACGGCCGATCCCTAAGCGCGAGCAAAACGCCATTGCCGAGCGCTTTATCCGCCAGCTCGGCATCCGCACCCCGAGCGCGGAACAGCCCATTGAATTCCTCTCCGGCGGTAACCAGCAGAAAGTGCTGCTGTCGCGCTGGCTGCTGACCAAACCCCAGTTCCTGATCCTCGACGAACCGACCCGCGGCATTGACGTGGGGGCGCACGCCGAAATTATCCGGCTTATCGAAACCCTGTGCGCGGACGGTCTGGCGCTGTTGGTCATTTCCTCCGAGCTGGAAGAGCTGGTGGGCTATGCCGATCGCGTCATCATCATGCGCGATCGCAAACAGGTGGCAGAGATCCCGCTGGATAAGCTGTCCGTTCCGGCGATCATGAATGCCATCGCGGCATAAGGAGTGAATCGTGATGCCCCGTTCGCTTTCGCAAACCGGTGAGTCAAAGCGCCGCTTCAGCTGGCCAACCGGCACGCCGCAAATCGCGGCGCTGCTGGTGGTTCTGCTGGTGGATAGCCTGGTCGCGCCGCATTTCTTCCAGATCATCGTGCAGGATGGCCGCCTGTTTGGCAGCCCGATAGACATTTTAAACCGCGCCGCGCCGGTGGCGCTGCTGGCCATCGGAATGACGCTGGTGATTGCCACCGGCGGGATTGACCTCTCCGTCGGCGCGGTGATGGCTATCGCCGGGGCTACGGCCGCCTCCATGACCGTGGCCGGACATAGCCTGCCGGTGATCCTGCTGGCAGCCTTGGGCACCGGCGTGCTGGCAGGATTATGGAACGGTATTCTGGTTGCGGTGCTGAAAATCCAGCCCTTCGTCGCCACGCTGATTTTAATGGTGGCCGGGCGCGGCGTCGCGCAGCTGATAACCTCCGGCCAGATTGTGACCTTCAACTCCCCGAGCCTGGCGTGGCTCGGTAGCGGCAACCTTCTGTTCTTCCCGACGCCGGTGATTATTGCCCTGGTCACGCTCGTTGTCTTCTGGCTCTTCACCCGCAAAACGGCGCTGGGCATGTTCATTGAGGCCGTCGGGATCAACATCCGCGCCGCGCGCAACGCCGGCGTCAACACCCGACTGATGGTAATGCTGACCTACGTGCTGAGCGGCGTCTGCGCCGCCATCGCCGGGGTCATCGTCGCGGCGGATATTCGCGGGGCCGATGCCAACAACGCGGGACTCTGGCTGGAGCTGGACGCGATCCTCGCGGTGGTGATCGGCGGCGGGTCGCTGATGGGCGGGCGCTTTAACCTGCTGCTCTCGGTGATCGGCGCCCTGATCATTCAGGGCATGAACACCGGGATCCTGCTGTCGGGATTCCAGCCGGAACTCAACCAGGTGGTGAAAGCCGTGGTCGTGCTCTGCGTGCTGATCGTCCAGTCACCGCGCTTTGTCAGCATCATTAAGGGGATCCGTGGCCATGATAAAACGTAATTTACCGTTAATGATCACCCTGGGCGTGTTTGTGCTGGGGTATCTCTACTGCCTGACCCAGTTCCCGGGGTTTGCCTCGACGCGCGTGATTTGCAATATCCTGACCGATAACGCCTTTTTAGGCATCATCGCTGTCGGCATGACCTTCGTGATCCTCTCCGGCGGGATCGATCTCTCCGTCGGCTCGGTGATCGCGTTTACGGGCGTGTTCCTTGCGAAGGCGATCGGCTTCTGGGGGATCTCTCCTCTGGTGGCGTTTCCGCTGGTGCTGGCGATGGGCTGCGCGTTTGGCGCCTTTATGGGGCTGCTGATCGACGCGCTGAAAATCCCGGCGTTTATCATTACCCTCGCGGGAATGTTCTTCCTGCGCGGTGTGAGCTATCTGGTGTCGGAAGAGTCGATTCCAATTAACCACCCCATCTACGACACGCTCTCCAGCCTGGCGTGGAAAATTCCCGGCGGCGGCCGCCTGAGCGCGATGGGGCTGCTGATGCTGGGCGTGGTAGTGATTGGCATCTTCCTCGCTCACCGTACCCGTTTTGGCAATCAGGTTTACGCCATTGGCGGTAACGCCACGTCGGCCAACCTGATGGGCATTTCAACCCGCAGCACGACTATTCGCATCTATATGCTCTCGACCGGCCTGGCGACGCTGGCGGGCATCGTCTTCTCGGTGTATACCCAGGCGGGCTATGCCCTTGCAGGCGTGGGCGTCGAGCTGGATGCGATTGCTTCTGTGGTCATTGGCGGCACGCTGCTCAGCGGCGGGGTGGGCACGGTGCTGGGGACGCTGTTCGGCGTGGCCATCCAGGGGCTGATACAAACCTATATCAACTTTGACGGCACGCTCAGCTCCTGGTGGACGAAGATCGCCATCGGCATTCTGCTGTTTATTTTTATTGCCCTGCAGCGGGGGCTGACGGTGCTCTGGGAGAACCGTCAAAGCTCGCCTGTTACCCGCGTAAACACATCAGTAACAGAGCGATAACACGCTGAATTTGCTTAAAGTCTAAACATTTTCCGGTAGCGGCCGATACTCTTTTTTTATGCCCAGAAATATCTCGCTACCGGAAATAATATCATGCTTAAAACGCTATCGATTCGTACCGGCTTGCTCTCTTTACTGGCCGTTATGACCCTTCTGCTGCTGATTGTCAGCGGCATTGGCATTTATGCCCTCACACAGAGTTCTTCTTCGCTGCAGCGTATTAATCACCTTCAGGGTGAGCAGATGGTGCAGCTTAATTCAGGCTATACGCTGCTCCTGCGCGCGCGCAATGAAGCGGGTCAGGCCGTCCGCATGATGGAAATCGGCATGCTGGACGATGCGGCCAACGCGGTAAAAAACATCAATCAGGAAGTTGCCCTGGCCCAGAAAACGCTGAAAGGGGTAATTGACGGCGGCGTGGCTGACGAGCAGGGACAACAGCTGCTCGATAAAGTGGCGGCCAGCCTGGCGACGTATAGCCAGCAGGGGATCAATCCGATGCTGAAAACGCTGAATGACCAGAGCGCGGACGGGTATTACGATCTGCTCGAGAAGACGTTGATTCCGGTGGCGAAGCAGTTTGATAACGATATGCAGGCGTTTCAGAAATGGAGCGAAGCGCGGGGTCAGGCGGAAGTGAGCGCCGTGCAGTCGAGTAAAACCCGCGTCCTGATCCTGATTATCGTCGCAGCGCTGCTGACGGCGGGCATTATCGTGCTCGCCTGGCTGGTGCTGCGCCATATGCTGCTCAAGCCGCTCTCGGCCTCCATTGCTCAACTGGAGAACGTGGCAGCGGGGGATTTAACCCATACGCTGAATGCCCCCGCGAGCCAGGAGTTTAACCGCCTCAACGCGGTGATAGAGGAGATGCGCCAGTCGCTGATGAACTCGGTTCTGCGGGTACGTGATGCCAGCGCGCAAATTGACACCGGTAGCCGCGAGCTGACGCTGGGAAACCGCGATCTTGCCGAGCGTACGGAATCCACCGCCACGTCGCTGGAGCAGACGGCGGCCAGTATGGAACAGATCACCGCCACGGTGAAACTCAACGCCGATAACGCCGAGCAGGCGCACCAGCTGGCGAAATCGGTGTCTGACACGGCCGATCACGGCAGCGAGATGGTCTGCTACGTGATTGAAAAAATGCGCGATATCTCCGGCAGCTCGGCGCGCATCGCCGACATCCTGAGCGTGATCGACGGCATTGCCTTCCAGACCAATATCCTGGCGCTTAACGCCTCCGTGGAAGCGGCGCGCGCGGGCGAGCAGGGGCGCGGGTTTGCCGTCGTCGCAGGCGAGGTGCGAAACCTTGCCAGCCGCAGCGCCGACGCGGCGAAAGAGATCCGAACGCTAATCAGTGATTCGCAGACCCACGTTAACGAGGGGAGCGAGCTGGCCCAGCAGGCTGGCGAAACGATGGACGAGATCGCAACCGAAGTGCTGCGCATGACCAAACTGATGCGAGAGATTGCGACCGCGTCGCAGGAGCAGAGCCGGGGCATTGAGCAGGTGAATATTGCGGTGAACCAGATGGACGAAACCGCGCAGCAGAATGCGGCGCTGGTGCAGCAATCCTCCGCCGCGACCCGCTCCCTTGAGGAGCAGTCGCGTCAGCTGATGGAAGCCATGTCATCATTCAAAGTGACGACTCAGAACGCGGCATAATATTACCCAGCCCCGGTACGTTCTGTGCCGGGGTTTTATTCCTTCCGGAATTAAGCGCCCCGATATTATCGTGAATTTCGCCCATTAATATTTCCAGCGAGCTGGTTAAGGCTAACGCTTTTTCGGTCGGTTCAAGGTATAAACCTTTACGGAAAAATAACGGCTCATCAAAGAGTTGATTAAAGCGCTTTAAGGCCAGACTCACCGCAGGACGGGACATCTCCAGACGCAAAGAGGCCTTTGCCATGCTGCCGCAGCGGACGATTTCAATAAATACAGGGATAAGATTTAAATCAATGCCGGTATTAGCACGGGAATAATTTTTCATTGCGATTCTGCTCCACGAAATATCTGTCAAACTGTTATGGAAATAATGCAGGAGCAGTGGTGAATATTAAAGCATGTTTTTTATAAACACTTATACGGTAAAATATATAAATGACAAGGGGAGCCGGACAGGCTCCCCTGAAGAGAGGGATTACGCGTCCGGGTACTCACGGATAAAACGTTCAACGTCTTCAACCATGTGGTTGTTGCCGACGAAGAATGAACGGCGCTGGTGAAGGCTTTCCGGCACGATGTCCAGAATACGCTCTTTACCGTCGCTCGCCTTGCCGCCCGCCTGTTCAGCAAGGAACGCCATCGGGTTGCATTCGTACAGCAGACGCAGTTTCCCGTCCGGGTGGCTGGCGGTGCTTGGGTAGAGGTAGATACCGCCTTTCAGCAGGTTACGGTGGAAATCCGCGACAAGAGAGCCAATATAGCGGGACGTGTACGGGCGCTGGGTCGCTTTATCTTCTTCCTGGCAGAATTTAATGTACTTCTTCACGCCGTTCGGGAATCGGATGTAGTTGCCTTCGTTGATGGAGTAGGTGTTGCCCTTCTGCGGGAAGCGCATGCGTTCCTGGCTCAGACAGAAAACGCCCAGTGATGGATCGTACGTGAAGGCGTGAACCCCGCACCCGGTCGTATACACCAGCATGGTGGAGGAGCCATAAACGACGTAACCGGCAGCAACCTGATTAATGCCCGGCTGCAGGAAATCTTCTTCGGTCACCGGCGTGCCAACAGGCGTGACGCGGCGGTAGATGGAGAAAATGGTACCGACAGAAACGTTAACGTCGATGTTTGAGGAGCCGTCGAGCGGATCCATCAGAACAACGTATTTAGCGTGTTCACACCCTTCGAAAACAACAATTTCATCTTCTTCTTCAGAGGCGATACCCGCAACGATGTCGCGCGCGCGCAGTGCAGCTTTCAATTTTTCATTTGCGAACAGATCGAGCTTCTGTTGAACCTCGCCCTGAACGTTCTCGGCACCGCTGGCACCCAGGATATCGACCAGACCGGCCTTGTTGATATCACGGTGGATGATCTTAGCGCCCAGCTTTATTGCCGACAGCAAAGCAGTGAGTTCACCGGTAGCATGAGAGAACTCGTGCTGCTTTTCGACAATAAATTCACCTAACGTTTTCATAACACTTTCCCTGCATCTTTGTGAGTAGAGCGATTGTATGTTCACTAAAACGACTAAAGCCCAACAATCTTAACAAACATTCAAATATTAGCGCAGAGGTGAATCGCGCCAGCAACATACGGATTTACCTGAAATGCGTTTCACACCCGCTAACATGTGAGTAAAATGTGCGCCACATTGAAGAAGGATAGTGACGTATGCGCATTCATATATTGGGGATTTGTGGCACTTTCATGGGCGGACTGGCAATGCTGGCGCGCTCGCTGGGCCATGAAGTGACAGGTTCGGACGCCAATGTGTATCCGCCGATGAGCACACTTCTGGAGAAACAGGGCATCGCTTTAATTCAGGGCTACGATGCCAGCCAGCTTGATCCCGAGCCGGACCTGGTGATCATTGGCAACGCCATGACCCGCGGCAATCCGTGCGTCGAGGCGGTACTGGAACGCAATATTCCGTTCATGTCCGGCCCGCAGTGGCTGCATGACTTCGTCCTGCGCGACCGCTGGGTGGTTGCCGTTGCCGGTACCCACGGCAAAACCACCACCGCCGGAATGGCGACCTGGATCCTTGAAGCCTGCGGCTACAAGCCGGGCTTCGTGATTGGCGGCGTTCCGGGTAATTTCGACGTTTCTGCGCGTCTGGGCGACAGCCCGTTCTTTGTGATCGAAGCCGACGAATACGACTGCGCGTTCTTTGACAAGCGTTCTAAGTTCGTGCATTACTGCCCGCGCACGCTGATCCTCAACAACCTTGAGTTCGATCACGCGGATATTTTTGACGATCTGAAAGCGATCCAGAAACAGTTCCACCACCTGGTGCGCATTGTTCCGGGCCAGGGCCGCATCATCCTGCCGGAGAACGACATCAACCTGAAACAGACGATGGCGATGGGATGCTGGAGCGAGCAGGAGCTGGTGGGCGAGCAGGGCCACTGGCAGGCGAAGAAACTCAACGCCGATGCCTCCGAGTGGGAAGTGCTGCTCGACGGTGAAAAAGTGGGTGAGGTGAAGTGGGGCCTGGTGGGCGAGCACAACATGCACAACGGCCTGATGGCCATTGCAGCTGCGCGTCACGTGGGCGTGCTGCCTGCGGATGCAGCCAATGCGCTGGGTTCGTTTATCAATGCCCGCCGCCGTCTGGAGCTGCGCGGTGAAGCCCACGGCGTTACCGTGTATGACGATTTCGCGCACCACCCAACGGCCATTCTGGCCACGCTTGCTGCCCTGCGTGGCAAGGTCGGCGGTACCGCGCGCATTCTGGCGGTGCTGGAACCGCGCTCGAACACCATGAAGATGGGCATCTGCAAAGATGACCTCGCGCCGTCGTTAGGACGTGCCGATGAAGTCTTCCTGCTGCAGCCGCAGCATATTCCGTGGCAGGTGGCGGAAGTCGCCGATGCCTGCATTCAGCCTGCGCACTGGAGCGCGGATGTGGATGCGCTCGCGGATATGGTGGTGAAAGCCGCTCAGCCTGGCGACCACATTCTGGTGATGAGCAACGGCGGTTTTGGTGGGATCCATCAGAAGCTGCTGGACGGTCTTACGAAGAAAGCGGAAGCGGCCGCCGACGCGTAAAAAAAAGCCCGGTGGCGCTTGCGCTTACCGGGCCTACGTTCTTTTCTCCCTCGCCTCTCTGGGGAGAGGGGGATTACTCTTCGTTCTCAGACAGCTCGCGCAGATACTGGAAAATCAGGCGCGCAGACTTCGGCGGCTTATTCCCTTCTTTCTCTTTCTTCGCGTTGCGGATCAAGGAACGCAGCTGCTGGCGGTCGGCATCCGGCCACAGGTTCAGCACTTCCGGTACGGCGTCATCACCCTGTTCAATCAGGCGATCGCGGATCTGCTCCAGCTTGTGGAACAGCGCAACCTGCTGGTTGTGGCGGTTTTTCAGCTTGTCCAGCGCCTGGCGGATCGGATCAACATCGCGCTGACGCAGCATTTTCCCGATAAGCTGAAGCTGGCGACGACGGCCTTCTTTTTTGATTTTCTGTGCCAGTTCAATGGCATCACGCAGATCCTGGTCGAGCGGGATCTTGTCCAGCGCGTTTTTACCCAGTTCTACCATTTCCGCGCCAAGGTGTTTTAACTCTTCGGCGTCACGTTTAATTTCACTTTTACTGACCCAGATGATCTCATCATCTTCGTCTTCGATGTCATCACCGGGAACGTCGTCGAGCCAGTCTTCGGGCTGCTTAGTCATGTCAGGCTCCTTAAAAAAAGAGGCTAATGTTACCAGTTAAGACGCGCACTGAAAAACGGTTCTCTGTTAGACTTCAGATAACTCTCTCTTACAGTATGGCATTTGCGATGAAAGTAACCTCACAAGTTGAAGCGCAGCGTAAGATTCTTGAAGAAGCCGTCTCCACCGCGCTGATGCTTGCTTCAGAAAAATCAGATGGCGCCGAAGTGGCGGTCAGCAAAACCACCGGCATCAGCGTGAGTACCCGCTATGGCGAAGTGGAGAATGTCGAATTCAACAGCGATGGCGCGCTGGGGATCACGGTGTATCACCAGAATCGCAAAGGCAGCGCGTCATCCACCGATCTCAGTCCGGATGCCATTGCCCGTACGGTGCAGGCGGCGCTGGATATCGCCCGTTATACCTCCCCGGATCCTTACGCAGGCGTGGCGGATAAAGACCTGCTGGCGTTTGATGCGCCGGATCTCGATCTTTTCCACCCGGCGGAAGTGACCCCGGACGAAGCGATCGAACTGGCCGCGCGCGCCGAGCAGGCTTCCCTGCAGGCGGATAAGCGCATCACCAATACCGAAGGCGGCAGCTTCAACAGCCACTACGGCATCAAAGTCTTCGGCAACAGCCACGGCATGCTGCAGGGCTACTGCTCCACCCGTCATTCTCTCTCCAGCTGCGTCATCGCCGAAGAGAACGGAGACATGGAGCGTGACTACGCCTACACCATTGGCCGCGCGCTGGGGGACTTGCAGTCTCCGGAGTGGGTGGGAAAAGAGTGTGCCGAACGCACGCTGTCTCGCCTGTCGCCGCGCAAACTCTCCACCATGAAGGCCCCGGTTATTTTTGCCAACGAAGTGGCGACCGGTCTGTTTGGTCATCTGGTGGGCGCTATCGCGGGTGGCTCGGTTTACCGTAAATCGACCTTCCTGCTCGATTCGCTGGGCAAGCAAATCCTGCCGGAATGGTTGACCATCGAAGAGCATCCGCACCTGCTGAAAGGGCTGGCCTCCACGCCGTTCGACAGCGAAGGCGTGCGTACCGAACGTCGTGACATCGTCAAAGACGGCGTGCTGACCCAGTGGCTGCTGACTAATTACTCCGCGCGCAAGCTGGGGCTGAAAAGTACCGGACACGCTGGCGGCATCCACAACTGGCGCATTGCCGGGCAGGGCCTGAACTTTGAGCAGATGCTGAAAGAGATGGGTACCGGCCTGGTCGTCACGGAGCTGATGGGCCAGGGCGTAAGCGGCATCACCGGAGACTACTCTCGCGGCGCTGCGGGCTTCTGGGTGGAAAACGGCGAAATTCAGTATCCGGTAAGCGAGATTACGATTGCCGGCAACCTGAAGGACATGTGGCGCAATATCGTTACGGTCGGTAACGATATTGAAACACGTAGCAATATACAGTGTGGTTCTGTACTTCTGCCGGAAATGAAAATCGCCGGCCAGTAATATCCGTAAAGGCGTTTTAATAATAAAAAAGGAAGTGAGCAATGCGTAAACATCTGTTAGCGATCGTCGCGGCTTCAACGCTGGTTCTTGGCTCTTCTGCGTTTGCTGCCGATCTTGAAGACGACATGGGCATCCTCGGTCAAAACCTGAAGGTGGTGCAGAAAACGGACAATGCGGCTGAAATGAAAGACGCGCTGACCAAAATGCGTGAAGCGGCGCTGGATGCACAGAAAGCGACGCCTCCGAAGCTGGAAAGCAAAGCCGCAGACAGTGCAGAGATGAAAGACTACCGTCACGGCTTTGACGTGCTGGTCGGCCAGATCGACGGCGCGCTGAAGCTGGCTAACGAAGGCAAAGTGAAGGAAGCCCAGGCGGCGGCCGAGCAGTTTGTGACCACGCGCAACACGTACCACCAAAAGTATCGTTAATTGGGTGCCTGAGCTGTACGTCCTTTGCCCGTATGCGGAGGCGCATGACGCGCCCCCGCATCCTTGCTCCTGACTTTCCGGAGCGACAATCCATCCTCGCTGTCACTGCAAAAGAATCGTTTCGAAAACTGATCTCGCACAGTGTTTTCCGCGTCACCAGCGTTAAGATGATTATTGTCAAAGCAATAATCATCAAAACTCCAATGCCTGGGTTTTGGCGTTTCATGGATGCCTCCTTGCTTTAAAGCGGGCGAGGTAGCGAACTCCACGGTGTGACGTGTCGTTTCGAGCCCCCGCCCTGATTTTCTATCAGGCGGGGCTTTCCACTTTCCGTCCCATGCCTGAGACGGTCAGTCTCAAGCACCCGTTGCCACTCTAGCGGAGCCCCATAAGAAAACCTTATCCACGTCACATTTCTACGAGCCCGCTCGTAATCTTTTCCGCTTTGCTTGCCCCGTTTTGGCCGCGCAATAGCGTGATATTCATCACGTAAATGCAGCGGTTTATCCAGATTCACCGCATTTATGTGGCACAGATCACTGCCGCGGCTCGCCTTTCCACTTCGAAGTGGAAAACAACTCGCTACAAACAATTCCCCCCCAACGTTAGTTTTATTCCAGAGCCATTAACGGGGTAAGACCAGTGATTAACGGAGCGGTAATGAACGACGTTGGGGAACAGGCGGAGCAAACTGAACAGCTCGCAAACACCATGCTGCAGCAGGTTTATGCCCTGCTGGCCCGGAACAACATCATCCCCAATGCGGTACAGGAGCAGATGCTCACCTCCCACGTGCGCGCCATGGCGCACCGGTCCGTGACCGGCGAGCCGCTGCCGGAGGTTGAAGCAGAGCTGTTTGACGAAATTTCACCGGATTCAATGCGGCTCGCCCGTGAAGTGGTCGCGCAGTTTGGCAACCTTCCTGATGAAGAAGCCTGGCTGCTCTCCGTTCACTTTGAAGTCGCGAAAGACAACCTTTAAGGAGCAACACATGGAACAGATTACAGTCGTGATTGGCGATCGCCTGGGCAAAGGTCAGAAAGTGGCTGCCGGTGTGGAAAAAGCGGGTGGACGCGCGGTGGTTGTGCCGGGCATGGCGGCGGACATGAAGCTGGGTGACATGATGAAGGCGGAAAACGCCACCTTCGGCATCTCCTTCTGCGGCAGCGGCGGCGCGGGTGCCATCACGGCCCAAACCAAATATGGCTATAAGGCCAAATACGGCATGCGTTCCGTGGAAGAGGGCGTGACCGCCATCAACGAAGGCTGCAACGTGCTGGGCTTCGGCTTTATGGATAAAGAAGAGCTGGGCGAGCGTCTGGTACAGGCGTGGCAGAAGAAATACGGCGCATAAGCATGAAAGAACAGTTCACAACCACGGTGAGAGTGAAGGGGAAAGGCGACGCCAAAGCGCGCGCCTTTGCCGACGCGCTCAACCACGTTCAGGCCGCGGTGATGAAAGCTTCACCGCATATCTTACTGCGTATTGAGCCACAGGATGTGCAGGTCGTTCAGGCGCAAGAAGCGGTGCGTAAAGAAGCGTTTCTGTTCTTCTTTCTGCGCCGGGAAAGACGCACCTACAGCGTGGAGCTGGATGTGACCGTCAACGTGACAGCCATCAATCTCGACCAGGTGGATTTCGTCACGCAACGCTGATTATTCATAAAAGGGCAGACTGATGTTCTTAATTATATTAATAAAATCGCTCATCATTGGCGGCCTGGTTGGCGTCGGTGTCGGAGCCGGGGCTGCACGCATGTTTCATGCGCCTACCACACAGGGTATGGGCGCGTTTCGTACGTTGGGGGAACTGAACTCCTGTGAAGGGGATCCGGCGTCCCACTTCTCCTTTGGGTTAGGTTTCTTCTTTAACGCCTGGGCCTCTTCCGTGGCCGCAGGGGCTTTCACACAGGACGTTGACCACCGCATCATCCCGAACTGGGGTGCTGCTGCACTGATGATCAAAAACCGTAACGTCGGCGAAACGCTGCACGATCCGCGCAAAATGGCGATTGCCTGCGGCCTGATCGGCATGATTGTCGTGACCTTCCTTAACCTTACCGCCTCCTCCGTACCGGCTGCGCTTCAGGTCACCGCCGTCAAGGTGCTGGTGCCGGCGGCAAACCTGCTGGTCAACACCGTGATGCCGGTGATCTTCTGGCTGGCGGCCATCGACGCGGGTAAAAAATCGGGCTTCTGGGCGACCATTTTCGGCGGCGCAGCGCAGCTGATTATGGGCAACGCCGTGCCGGGCCTGGTGCTGGGGATCCTGATTGGTAAAGGCGTAGAGGAGAGCGGCTGGAACCACGTCACCAAAGTGATGATGGCGGCTATCGTCCTGCTGTTCGTGCTGAGCGGCTTCTTCCGCGGCTTCGACATGAAGATGATCGAATCCTTCCATCTGACCGTGCCGAACTGGCTTGACATGATCCACAACTCGCTCAGCGGTAAATAACAGGAGCCTCTACATGGAACAGAATAAAGGTTTTTGGTATGCCGACTGGTCGTTCCCGATCTTTGTTGGCCTGCTCTCCTCCGGCGTCTTCGCCGGGACGCACATGTACTACCTCTACGGCATCGGCGCGTTTAACGAAGTGGCCTTCGTGGCGATGCTGAAGGCGGGTATTGATACCGGCGTCTACGGCGCGGTGGCGGCGTTCGGCGCGAGCTTCCTGTTCGCCCGTATTATCGAAGGGTCGCTGGTCGGTATTCTCGACATCGGCGGTGCGATCCAGACCGGCGTGGGCCTCGGGGTTCCGGCGCTGCTGCTGGGCGCGGGGATCATGTTCCCGGTGACCAACTTCATTGCTTCGCTGATCACTGGCCTGGTGATTGGTCTGGCAATTGGCTACGTCATCATCCTGGCGCGTAAGTTCACCATCAACCAGAGCAACTCCACCTACGGCGCAGACGTGATGATGGGCGCAGGTAACGCCTCCGGCCGCTTCCTCGGGCCGTTGATTATCCTCAGCGCCATGACCGCCTCCATTCCTATCGGCGTCGGTTCCCTGCTGGGAGCGCTGGTGTTCTACATCTGGCAGAAGCCGATCACCGGTGGCGCCATTCTGGGTGCAATGCTGTTGGGCTGGCTGTTCCCGGTCGCCCTTTAATACCCGCGGGCGCTCCGGCGCCCGCCTTATCAGGAGATCCTCATGTTTGATTTACTCCTGCGCCGTGCGCGCTTTGCCGACGATACCCTGACCGATATCGCCATTCAGGACGGGAAGATCGCGGCGCTGGGCGACATTGACGCCCCCGCGCATAAAACGGTTGAGCTGAACGGCGATGTGTTCGTCAGCGCAGGCTGGATTGACTCCCACGTTCACTGCTACCCGAACTCCCCGATTTACCACGACGAGCCCGACAGCGTCGGCGTTGCCACCGGCGTCACCACCGTAGTGGACGCGGGCAGCACCGGCGCCGACGACGTGGACGATTTCTATGAGATCACCCGCAAGGCCTCCACCGAGGTTTTTGCTCTGCTGAACATCTCCCGCGTAGGGCTGATTGCCCAGAACGAGCTGGCCAATATGGCCAATGTTGATGTCGACGCGGTGAAGCAGGCGGTGAAGCGCCACCCTGATTTTATCGTCGGCCTGAAGGCGCGCATGAGCAGCAGCGTGGTCGGTGAAAACGGCATTACGCCGCTGGAGCGCGCCAAAGCCATTCAGAAAGAGAACGGCGACCTGCCGCTGATGGTGCACATTGGCAACAACCCGCCGAACCTCGACGAAATTGCCGAACTGCTGAGCTCGGGCGACATCATCACCCACTGTTACAACGGCAAGCCTAACCGCATTCTGACGCCCTCCGGCGAGCTGCGCGCCTCCATCACCTCCGCCCTGAAGCGCGGCGTGCGTCTGGACGTCGGCCACGGTACGGCGAGCTTCAGCTTCGAAGTGGCGAAACGCGCCATCGCGATGGGCATCCTGCCGCACACCATCAGCTCGGATATCTACTGCCGCAACCGCATCAACGGCCCGGTGGGCTCGCTGGCAAGCGTGATGTCGAAATTCCTCGCCATCGGCATGTCGCTGCCGCAGGTGATTGACTGCGTGACCGCGAACGCCGCCGACGGCCTGCGCCTGTCGCATAAGGGCCGCATTCAGCCGGGTCTCGACGGCGACCTGACGCTGTTCACGATTAAACGTCAGCCGACGGTGCTGACGGATGCCGAAAACGACAGCCTGCAGGCTGAACACATTCTGGTGCCGCTTGCCGCGATCCGCGCGGGCAAGGGCTACATGACCGAACAAGGGAGCACGGAAAATGTCTTCGATTTATGAGAAGTATCGCTTAAAGCAGGTAATCAACACCTCTGGCCGCATGACGGCGCTGGGCGTCTCCACGCCGCGCCCGGAGGTGGTGCAGGCGGCGATGGACGGGATGAATCACTATTTCGAGATGAAGGATCTGGTCAACAAAACCGGGGAATACATCGCGAAGCTGCTGGACGTGGAAGGGGCGACGGTCGTCTCCTGCGCGTCGGCGGGCATTGCCCAGTCCGTGGCGGCAGTGCTGGTCAAAGACAGCGACTGGCTGCTGGAAAACCTGCACGTGACCCCGATTGAGAACAACGAAATCGTCCTGCCGAAAGGCCACAACGTGAACTTTGGCACGCCGGTGGGCACCATGGTGGCGCTGGGCGGCGGCAAGCTGGTGGAGGCGGGCTACGCCAACGAATGCTCTGCCGATCAGCTGGCGGCGGCGATCACCCCGCGCACGGCGGCGATCCTCTATATCAAATCGCACCACTGCGTGCAGAAAAGCATGCTCAGCGTCGAGCAGGCGGCAGTCGTCGCACGTAAACACGATCTCCCGCTGATCGTCGATGCCGCGGCGGAAGAAGATCTGCACGTGTACTACCGCTCCGGCGCGGACCTGGTGATCTACAGCGGCGCGAAGGCGATCGAAGGGCCAACCAGCGGGCTGGTGATCGGCAAAACCCAGTACGTAGAGTGGGTAAAACGCCAGACGGCGGGCATTGGCCGCGCCATGAAGGTGGGTAAAGAGGGCATTCTTGGCCTGACCTGCGCCATCGAACACTACCTGACGGCGACCAAAGAGAGCGGTGCCGAGATGGTGGCGAAGATGACGCCGTTTATTGACGCGCTCAACACCCTGAACGGCGTCACCGCGCGCGTGGTCTGGGACAGCGCCGGTCGCGACATCGCCCGCACCGAGATTAAGTTCGACGAAGCCGCAACGGGCGTCGGCACGGGCGATCTGGTGGCGAAGCTGAAACAGGGTGAATACGCCATTTACTTCCGTGGCTACAAGGCCAACGAAGGGATTATCGAGGCGGACGTGCGCAGCGTGAATGCTGAGCAGCTGAACATCGTGTACCGCCGCATTAGCGAAGTGTTAGGACAGGAGAAAAATGCATGAAACTGACCCCCAACTTTTACCGTGACCGCGTCTGTCTGAACGTGCTGGCAGGCTCCAAAGCCAACGCCAGCGCCATTTACGAGGCGGCGGAAGGTCACGTGCTGGTGGGCGTGCTCTCCAAAAATTACCCGGACGTGGCGAGCGCCGTCGCCGATATGCGCGAATACGCCGCCCTGATTGATAACGCGCTCTCCGTTGGCCTGGGCGCGGGCGACCCGAACCAGTCGGCAATGGTGAGTGAAATCTCCCGCCAGGTGCAGCCGCAGCATGTTAACCAGGTGTTTACCGGCGTGGCTACCAGCCGCGCGCTGCTGGGGCAGAATGAATCCGTGGTCAACGGTCTGGTCTCCCCGACCGGCACCGTCGGGATGGTGAAAATCTCTACCGGACCGCTGAGCAGCGCGGCGCCGGACGGCATCGTGCCGGTTGAAACCGCGATTGCCCTGCTGAAAGATTTCGGCGGCAGCTCAATCAAGTACTTCCCGATGGGCGGCCTCAAGTGCCGTGACGAGTACAAGGCGGTGGCGGAAGCCTGCGCCCGTCACGACTTCTGGCTGGAGCCAACCGGAGGTATCGATCTGGAAAACTATGAGGAGATCCTGCAGATCGCCCTCGACGCGGGCGTGAGCAAAATCATCCCGCATATCTACAGCTCAATTATCGACAAAGCCAGCGGCGATACGCGTCCGGAAGATGTGCGTACCCTGCTGGCGATGACGAAGAAGCTGGTGAAGTAGAACTCACACATATACAGGAGCCACCATGCACACCCGTACCCTGCTTGTCGCTTCACTTTCTTTACTGACCACTGCCGCGATCGCCCAGACGCAATACGCCTGGGTGGGCACCTACAACCCCAACGGCGAAGGGCTGTACCGCTTTACCGTTGACCCGCAAACCGGCGCGCTGGCGAATAAAACGCTGGTGAGCAAACTGCCGAATGCGGCGCAGTTGACCCTTTCACAGGACGGCAAAACGCTGTATCTGGCAAGCGAAGTGGAGCAGGGCGTGGTGCAGGCGCTGCGCGTCGGCGATAACGGTGAGCTGAGCGAGCTCAATCAGGTGGCCTCCGGCGGCGCGGGGCCGGTTTACCTGTCGCTGACCCCGAACGGTCGCCATCTGCTGGTGGCCAACTACGTCAGCGGGTCGATTGCCGTTTTGCCGATCAAGGCAGACGGCAGCCTGGGTGAAGCCACGGACACACATCAGGACAAAGGCGAACCGGGCGCGGCGAAGCCCGAAGCCGCTGCGGAGGGCAGCTTTGCCATCAGCGATCATAATGGCCCCCACGCGCATATGATCGCCGCCGATCCGAGCGGAAAATATGTGTTTTCCACCGATCTTGGGCTGGATCGCCTCTACCAGTACCGTTTTGACGATCGAACCGGGAAGCTGACGCCGAACGATCCGCCGTTTATCAGCGCCTCCTCGAAAGGCGCCGGGCCGCGCCACTTTGTCTTTACGCCAAAAGGCGATGCCCTGTGGCTGATTAATGAAGAGGCGTCTACGCTCACCCATTATACCGTGAACGCCAACGGCACCTTAAAAGAGGGCAAAACGCTTTCAGCCCTGCCGGAAGGCTACAAAGGCACCAGCTTTGCTGCCGGGCTGGCATTAAGCGCTGATGGCAAACAGCTGTATGTGGCTAACCGTTTGCATAACAGCATCGGGCACTTTACCGTAACAGCGGAGGGTACGCTGACGCATCAGGACGATGTGTGGACGTGTGGTGATTATCCCCGCACCCTGACGCTCGATAAACAGGGGCGCTGGCTGTACGTCATGAACCAGCGGAGCGACAACATTACCCGTTTCCGCGTCGGTCAGGACGGCAAGCTAAGCTTTGAGCCAGACTATACCCCGGTCGGCAGCCCATCCCAGATGGTCATTTCACCTTAAGCCGTAAGAGGACAAACCCGTGCGATTTCCGAACCAACGTTTAGCGCAACTTTTCGAACTGTTGCAAAACGAGACGCTGCCGCAGGACGAGCTGGCGCAGCGGCTGTCGGTCTCCACGCGAACCGTCCGTGCGGACATTACCGCCCTTAACGCGCTGCTGGCCAGCCACGGCGCGCAGTTTATCCTGAGCCGGGGCAACGGCTACCAGCTCAAAATTGAGGATGCCGGGCGCTATCAGCAGCTTCAGGCATCCCACCCGCGCGCGCTGCGTATCCCGCGGACCGGGCCGGAGCGCGTGCATTATCTGGTGGTGCGTTTTCTCACCTCGGCGTTTTCGCTTAAGCTGGAGGATCTGGCGGACGAGTGGTTCGTCAGCCGCGCCACGCTGCAAAGCGACATGGCGGAGGTGCGCGAGTGGTTTCATCGTTACAACCTGACGCTGGAAACCCGCCCGCGCCACGGCATGAAGCTGTTTGGCAGCGAGATGTCCACCCGCGCCTGCCTGACCGATCTGCTCTGGGAGCTGGCGCAGCAGGACAGCCTGAACCCGCTGGTGACCGACGTGGCGCTGAATGCGGGCGTGGCGGAGCAGATGGTGCCGGTGCTGCACGACGCCCTGACGCGTCACCACATTCGCCTGACCGATGAAGGCGAGCTGTTCCTACGCCTGTACTGCGCGGTGTCGGTGCGGCGCATCAGCGAGGGCTATCCGCTGCCGGAATTCCACGCCGAAGACGTGGAAGAGAACGTGCGCGAGGCGGCGAAAGATATCGCGGTGACCATCCAGCAACTGGCAGGCAAAACGCTTTCGCCGTCGGAGGAGAGCTGGCTGTGCGTGCACATTGCGGCGCGGCAGATTCAGGAGATTGCCCCGAGCGCAATTAACGCCGATGACGACGAAGCGCTGGTCAACTACATCCTGCGCTATATCAACACCCACTATAACTACAACCTGCTCAGCGACGCGCAGCTGCACGCGGACCTGCTCACGCATATCAAAACCATGATTACCCGCGTGCGGTATCAAATCATGATCCCCAATCCGCTGCTGGATAACATCAAGCAGCACTACCCGATGGCGTGGGACATGACCCTCGCGGCGGTGTCGAGCTGGGGCAAATACACGCCGTATGTGATCAGCGAAAACGAGATTGGTTTCCTGGTGCTGCATATTGGCGTCGGGCTGGAGCGTCACTACAACATTGGCTACCAGCGTCAGCCGCGCGTGCTGCTGGTATGCGACGCCGGTAATGCCATGGTGCGCATGATTGAGGCGGTGCTGCAGCGTAAATACCCGCAGATTGAGGTCACGCGCACGCTCACCCTGCGCGAGTACGAGCTGGCGGAAACGATTGGCGAAGACTTTGTGATCGCCACCGCCCGCGTCAGCGAAAAGTCAAAACCGGTGGTGACGATCGCCCCGTTCCCGACCGACTATCAGCTGGAGCAGATCGGCAAGCTGGTGCTGGTGGACCGCACCCGCCCGTGGATGCTGGATAAATACTTCGACGCGGCCCATTTCCGCATTATCGACAAGCCGATCGATCAGCTGACGCTGTTCCGCGAGCTGTGTGAACAGCTTGAGGCCGAAGGCTTTGTTGGCGCGGAGTTTCTGGATTCGGTTGTTGAGCGTGAAGCTATCGTCAGCACCATGCTCGGCGACGGCATTGCGCTCCCGCACTCCCTCGGCCTGCTGGCGCAGAAAACGGTGGTCTATACCGTGCTCGCCCCGCACGGCGTTCAGTGGGGCGACGAAACCGCGCACGTCATCTTCCTGCTCGCCATCAGCAAAAGCGAGTACGAAGAGGCGATGGCGATTTACGATATCTTCGTCACCTTCCTGCGCGAGCGGGCGATGTCACGTCTCTGTAGCTGCGAGGATTTTGCCGGATTTAAGGCGGTGGCGATGGAGAGTTTGAGTCGTTTTTGAGATAAGGGCGGATGGATAACATCCGCCTTTGATCAACGCAAATGATGCACAACCTGGTTGCTGCTGCCGCGCCAGATAAGCGCCGGGTCTTTTAAATCCTGCATGAACTTGCCGTCGACCAGCACGTTAATCAGATCCACGACTTCCATTTGCTGCGCGTTCAGCTCATCCAGCCTGTAGCCTGTCCAGACCCAGATATCTTTTCCCGTACACTCTGCCCGAATGCGCTTCACCAGCTTCAGGATATCCGGCACGTTTTGCGGGTGCAGCGGATCGCCGCCGGAGAGGGAAATCCCCTGACGGTGAATGCGCGTGTCGTTCAGGTCGTTGACGATCTTGTCTTCCATTTCAGCGGTAAACGGCATGCCGGAATTTAAGCGCCAGGTGCTTTTGTTGTAGCAGCCAGGGCATTCGTGGACGCAGCCTGAAACAAACAGGGTGCAGCGGGTGCCGGGGCCGTTGACGATGTCGACGGGGTAGTACTGGTGATAGTTCATAGCGTTAACCTGATGCCCTCACCCCGGCCCTCTCCCACAGGGAGCGGGAGAAAACCGGAGTCAGGCTTAGCAATGTGCTCGATCGGTTCCCTCTCCCTTGAGGGAGAGGGGTAGGGTGAGGGGGAGAACCCTGCGCAGAACTTACCCGATCTGCCCATTCCCCAAATGCTTCACGCGGCGCTTCACCTCTTCCTGCTTGCCCGCGTTAAACGGACGCGCGTCCGGGCTGCCGAGGTAGCCGCACACGCGACGAGTCACGGAGACGCGGGCTGCATCGTGGTTGCCGCATTTCGGGCAGGTAAAGCCTTTACTCGTACACTCGAACTCACCGGTAAAGCCGCACTCGTAGCACTCGTCGATAGGCGTGTTGGTCCCGTAATACGGCACGTGCTGATAGCTGTAATCCCACACGTCCTCCAGCGCCTTCAGGTTGTGCTGAATGTTCGGGTACTCGCCGTAGCAGATGAAGCCGCCGCTGGCGATCGGCGGATAGGCCGCTTCGAAGTCGATCTTGTCGTACGGGTTCACCTTCTTCTCCACGTCGAGGTGGAAGCTGTTGGTGTAATACCCTTTGTCGGTCACGCCTTCCACAATCCCGAACTCGGCGGTGTCCAGACGGCAGAAGCGGTCGCACAGGTTCTCGCTCGGCGTACTGTAGAGGCTAAACCCATAGCCGGTTTCCTCTTTCCACTGGTCAACCGCGTCGCGCAGGCGCTGAACGATGGCGATGCCTTTTTCGCGCAGGGCCTCACTGTCGTACATGTGCGTGTCGCCAAACAGCGCGTTGATGGTTTCGTGGATGCCGATATAGCCCAGCGAAATCGACGCGCGACCGTTTTTGAAGATCTCAGACACGTCATCGTCCGCCTTCAGGCGCACGCCGCAGGCTCCTTCCATATAGAGGATCGGCGCGACGCGGGATTTCACCCCTTCCAGACGGGCGATACGGGTCATCAGCGCTTTCCGCGCCAGCTGCAGACGTTCATCCAGCAGTGTCCAGAATTCAGCTTCATTACCTTTTGCCTCCAGCGCGATGCGCGGCAGGTTCAGGCTGATGACGCCCAGGTTGTTGCGCCCGTCGTGGATCTGCTCGCCGTTTTCATCCTCGTACACGCCGAGGAAGCTGCGGCAGCCCATTGGCGTTTTAAACGAACCGGTGACTTTGACGACCTGATCGTAGTTCAGGATGTCCGGGTACATGCGCTTGCTCGCGCACTCCAGCGCCAGCTGTTTGATATCGTAGTTTGGATCGCCAAACTTGTGGTTCAGGCCGTCGCGAATCGCGAACACCAGTTTCGGGAACACCGCAGTTTTGCGGTTTTTGCCAAGGCCGGAAATACGGTTGCGCAGGATGGACTGCTGAATCAGGCGTGATTCCCAACTGGTGCCAAGACCAAAACCGAAGGTCACAAACGGCGTCTGGCCGTTGGCGGTGTGCAGCGTGTTCACCTCATATTCCAGCGACTGGAAGGCGTCGTAGCACTCTTTCTCGGTGCGGGAATGGGCGTAGCCGTCAGCGTCCGGGATCTGCCACTCTTCAGCCGTTTTACGATGCTTGTTGAAGCTCGCCGTGACGAACGGAGCCAGCACTTCGTCAATGCGGTTAATGGTGGTCCCGCCATAAATGTGGCTGGCGACCTGGGCGATAATCTGCGCCGTGACCGCGGTGGCCGTGGAGATCGACTTAGGCGGTTCAATCTCGGCGTTACCCATTTTAAAACCGTGGGTCAGCATGCCTTTCAGGTCGATCAGCATGCAGTTGAACATCGGGAAGAATGGCGAGTAGTCGAGATCGTGGTAGTGAATTTCGCCGCGCTCGTGCGCAGACACCACGTCGCGCGGCAGCAGATGCTGACGGGCATAGTGTTTGGCGACGATACCGGCCAGCAGATCGCGCTGGGTCGGGATCACTTTACTGTCTTTATTGGCGTTTTCATTGAGCAGGGCGGAGTTGGTCTGCTCGACCAGGCCACGGATCTCCTGGTTCAGACGACCGCGCTTCTCGCGCTGCACGTCACGATCGTGACGGTACTCAATGTAGGCGCGCGCCAGCTGCTTGTAGGGCCCTGCCATCAGCTGGTTCTCAACCGCGGTCTGGATCTCGTTGATATCGACCTGGCTGCGTTCATTCATCTGGCTGCTAACGACTTCTGCGACGGTGGCGCAGTAATCTGCGTCATCGACTCCCGCTGCTTTAGCTGCACGCAGAATGGCTTCCTGGATGCGCTCTGATTTAAACGGCACTTTACAGCCATCACGTTTCATCACATGCGGTGTCATGATCACTCCATTTTTGAAAACAGGTTATCCACAGAGGTGGAGAAGTATTCACCGGACGCATTTCCCGCCAGGCCAAAGACTTCCCGCGTTCCCGGCTCGTGTTATCCACAATTCCGGCCAGCGTAAGCGCCGTCTTGTTGTTGGAATAGTAGACGATAAATACAAGATATTGGGTCGGCGTGCATTTTAAGTGCTACATATAGTGATTTGCATCAAACATGTTTGCGATTTATTTGATTCAGAACAAAGTAAAAAGGCGAGAGTACAAACGGCGGGCGCTACAGCATTTGTAAAGGCGAGCGAGAAAAATCTGATTAATTATTCAACAAAAACAGTAAAGTAAGCCGGGTGCAGGGCTGCACCCGGCAGGACGGTTACTGTTGCAACCACCAGACGGCTTCAAACGGACGCAGCGACGTCGTTGGTGGTGTCGGGTAGTTACTCATCATTACCTGCAACTTACCGCTGAGAAGGTCTGTCTGCCATTCCTGAGGCGTATTGCTCAGGTTCGCCGCAACGATCAGGGTCTGTCCCTGCCACTGGCGACGGTAGCACCACAGAGAAGGGTGTTCCGGCAGGAGATCTTCATAATCTCCCCACGTCAGCACCGGCAGGGTTTTGCGCAGGCTAATCAGCGACTGATAGGTATAGAAGACGGAATCCGCATCGTCGAGCGCCGAGCGGGCGTTCACGGTTTCGTAGTTATCGCAGACGCCAATCCACGGTTCACCCTCGCTAAAGCCCGCATTGTGCGACGCGTCCCACTGCATTGGCGTGCGGCCATTATCCCGGGACTTACTCGCCAGAATCGCCAGTAATTCATCCGGATCGCGGCCGTTGGCGCGCAGTTCGGCGAACATGTTCAGGCTTTCCACGTCGCGGTAATCGGTGATGCGGCTGAAGTGCGGGTTCGTCATCCCCAGCTCTTCGCCCTGATAGATATACGGCGTGCCCTGCATACCGTGCAGCACCATGCCGAGCATTTTCGCGGCGTGAACCCGGTATTCTCCTTCGTCACCGAAGCGCGACACGATGCGCGGCTGGTCGTGGTTACACCAGAACAGGGCGTTCCAGGCTTTGTTATGCATCCCCTGCTGCCAGTGGCGGAAGAGGGTTTTCAGCGCCACGAAGTCCGGCTTCGCCTTCGTCCACTTTTCGCCGCCGGGATAGTCCACCTTCAGGTGGTGGAAGTTAAAGGTCATCGACAGCTCGCGGCCATCGAGAGAAGCATACTGCTGGCAGTTCTCCAGCGAAGTCGAGGACATCTCGCCTACCGTCATCAGGTTGCGCGGGGTAAAGACGTCGCGGCTCATCTCCTGCAGATATTCATGGATGCGCGGCCCGTCAGTGTAGAAGCGGCGACCGTCACCCGTCTCATCATTCGGGAAATCCTGATCTTTCGAAATCAGGTTAATGACATCGAGGCGCAAGCCGTCGACGCCGCGGTCGGCCCAGAACTCGCACACCTTTTTCAGCTCGGCGCGCACCGCCGGATTTTCCCAGTTGAGGTCCGCCTGCTCCGGCGCGAACAGGTGCAGATAATACTGCTCGCTCCCCGCGTGCCAGCGCCAGGCGTTGCCGCCAAACTTGGAGCGCCAGTTGTTAGGCAACTGCTCAGGCGTGCCGTCGCGCCAGATGTAGAACTGGCGGTACGGGCTCGCGTTGTTCAGCGATTCCCGGAACCAGGGGTGCTGGGTTGAGGTGTGGTTGAACACCATATCCAGCACGATGCGAATGCCGCGCTGGTGCGCCTCGGCGACCAGCTCGTCAAAATCATCCAGCGTGCCGTACGCCGGGTCGATGGCGGTGTAATTCGCCACGTCGTAGCCGTTATCCACCTGCGGGGAGATATAAAACGGCGTCAGCCAGATGGCGTCGATGCCGAGGGTTTTCAGGTAGTCCAGACGCTGCGTCACGCCGCGTAAATCGCCTGTGCCGCTGCCGGTGGTGTCCTGGAAACTCTTGGGGTAAATCTGGTAGATAACGCCGTTTTGCCACCAGTGAGGAAGGGTATTCATAGTGTGTTCCTGCAAATGCGAAGGGGCGCAACTGCGCCCCGAAAGAGAGAGTTAAACAATCTGCAGCGAGCCCTGACGGAACTTACGCTGGTAAACCACGGTAGTCAGCGCCATTGGGACGACGATCGCGATGGCCATTGCCAGGGCGAACACCTGCCAGTAAGCGGGCTGGATGGAGAGGATGCCCGGCAGGCCGCCGACGCCAATCCCGTTTGCCATTACGCCGTTCAGTCCGCACACCAGGCCCGCCAGACCGGAACCGATCATCGCGCAGAGCATCGGGAAGCGGTATTTCAGGTTGATACCGTACATCGCCGGCTCGGTGACGCCGAGGTAGGCGGAGATGGCCGCCGGAACGGAGATCTCGCGTTCGTTGTGCTTGCGGCTGACGATGATGATGCCGGTCACCGCGGACGCCTGAGCAATGTTAGACAGGGCGATAATCGGCCAGACCGGCGTGCCGCCGAGGCTCTGGATCATCTGCATATCAATGGCCAGCGTGGTCTGGTGCACGCCGGTGATCACCAGCGGGGCGTACAGGAAGCCAAACAGCGCGGCGCCAATCGGGGCGAAGCTGCCGGTCATCAGGTGACGCACCGCGAAGGCCACGCCGTCGCCAATCATGCGGCCAAACGGACCGATAAAGGCATGCGCCAGGAAGACCGCCAGAATCAGCGAGCAGACCGGCACCACCACCAGATAGAGGTAATCCGGCACGATGCGCTTCAGTCGGGTTTCAATAAAGCCCAGCGCCAGGCCCGCCAGCAGGGCCGGAATGACCTGCGCCTGATAGCCCACTTTGGCGATGGTAAACAGGCCGAAGTTCCACACCTCAGGCACCTGCTGACCAAGTAAGTAAGCGTTCATTAACTGCGGAGAGACCAGCGTGACGCCCAGTACGATACCGAGGATCGGCGTACCGCCCATCTTGCGCACGGCGGACCAGCAGATCCCGACCGGCAGATAGAAGAAGATCGCCTCGCCAATCAGCCACAGGAAGTCGTACACGGTTTTCAGCGCCGGATACATCTGCGCCAGGGTTTTGCCGTCGCTCATCGGCACGTCGCCGATGACGTTACGGAAGCCTAAGATCAAGCCTCCGCTGATCAGCGCCGGCAGCAGCGGGAAGAAGATCTCCGCGAAGTGGGAAATCAGCTGCTCGTGCCACTTCATGTTCTGGCGCGCGGCCTTCTTCGCCTGCTCTTTATCGGCGGAGGAGTGCCCGGTCGTTGCCAGCAGAGCCTGATAGTAATCGCCCACTTCGGTACCAATCACGACCTGGAACTGACCGGCGTTAGTGAAGCAGCCTTTAACCATGGAGAGTTCTTCAATGGCCTTCGGGTTGGCTTTGGCCGGATCGTTCAGCACGAAGCGCAGGCGGGTAATGCAATGGCTGACGGTAGCGATGTTTTCGCGGCCGCCGACCAGGACGATCAGCCGATCGATATCTGCTTGTTTGACTTTACTCATCATGAAACCTCATGACAGATGGTGAGGGGGTGTAATGACCTGAGCGCAAGCCTACTCCTTCAGCGTGACGGCGAAAATGGGAACGTTCCCGAAATCAGGCGAAGATCACAATAATCTGTTTTAGGAGGGTTACGAAAGGTGAGCGGGAATGACGATCTGACGCGGCTCAGCGCGCCCGTTGATCTGCTCGATCAGCTGCGTGGCGGCCTGTCTGCCGGACTCGGCGTAGCCCGGATCGACGGTGATGATCTCCGGGTGCAGGAACTTCATCAGCGGCGTGCTGCCGACGCTCGCCACCTGCAGGTTATCGATGCGCTGCTCCTGCAGATATTTGCTGGCACCCAGCGCCAGGGTATCCGTGGCGCACACCAGCGCGGTGGTCTGCGGCGTCAGAACGCTGGCGACCTGCTCGTAGCCCTGCTTCATGCCCAGCCCCGGCAGAGAGGCCACGGCGGAGAGGTTGTGCTTTTTGCAAAAGGCCAGATAGGCCTCATGGCGACGCTTGCCTGTGGTGACGTCCGCGTGCGGCACGCCGAGGAAGCTGATATGACGATGGCCTTCGTCAAACAGGCGCTGCATCAGGGTGATAATCGCGCCCTCGTCGTCATAGCAGACGGATGCAAAACCGTGGGCATCGCGCGCCAGCAGCACCAGCGACGGCTGCCAGGGTTTTAGCATCTCGTCTTTGATGCCGGTAAAGCCGAACAGCACCACGCCGTCAATGTTGCGCCGCTGGAGCATGCCCAGATGCTCTTCCACCAGCTGTGGCGAGAACTGGCTCTCCATCATGATCGGGTCATATCCCTGCTCATAGAAGGCGGGCAGCATGGTCTGCACGGCGAGGTTTTCAGACAGAGAATCCAGACGCGAAACAATGATGGCGACCACTTTGTCACTCTGCCCGCGCATGGCGCGCGCGGAGCGGGAAGGGGAAAAGCCGTGCTGATTCATGACCGCCTCAACGCGCTCGCGGGTGCGTTCGCTGACGCCGCTTTCGTTGTTCAGCACGCGTGAGACGGTTGATTTCCCCACGCCGCTTAAACGCGCGATGTCTTTAATCGTAAGGCGGTTCTGCATGCTGTATTCCCTGTAACAACGACAAAATGGTCAATTGAGCCTAATGCTATAGCGCGATTTCGCTATGGGCAAAGTCTGGTTTACGTTCGGTTTATTTGCAGGGGGGTATAATACCGCCCGAATCGTCACAAAGGGTACGCTTAAATCCTTATACTGCGCGGCGACACCCTACTTTTTACTTACCGGAGGCTTCATGGATCCCGATCCCACACCTCTCCTGAACGGGAGAATGCGTTCTTTCCGGTAAGCCAGCCTGTTGCTGACTCACCGGTGATGTGAGGCAGCAACGTCCCAAACGTTCCTGCTTGAAAAATTGAGTGCCTCTCAGGTACGGCCTTGCCACGCCTGAAGGAAATGCTGCGTCCGCATTCGCGGATGCGGAGGAATGACTATGTTTAAAAATATCACCCGGCAGCTGCAGGCCCTGCTGAGCCGCCACCTGCCACACCGTCTGGTTCAGCGCGACCCACTGCCAAACGCCAAAAACATGGCGGGGGCGGCGATCCCCGCGTCCCTGACCGAACGCTGCCTGAACGTGGCGGCGATGGATGAAAATGAAGTCTGGCGCGCCTTTGGCGGGCACCCGGAAGGGCTGAACGCGGCAGAAGTGGAAAAAATCCGCGCCGTGCACGGCGATAACCTCATTCCGGCACAAAAGCCGTCTCCGTGGTGGGTGCATCTGTGGCTCTGCTACCGCAACCCGTTCAACCTGCTGCTGACCGTGCTTGGCCTCATCTCCTATGCGACGGAAGATCTGTTTGCCGCAGGGGTGATTGCCCTGATGGTGGGCATCTCCACGCTGCTGAACTTCATTCAGGAGGCCCGCTCCACCAAAGCGGCGGACGCCCTGAAGGCGATGGTCAGCAACACCGCGACCGTCTCGCGCGTGATCAACGATCTCGGCGAAAACGCCTGGGTGGAATTGCCTATCGACCAGCTGGTGCCGGGGGATCTGGTGAAGCTGGCCGCGGGGGACATGATCCCGGCGGATTTACGCATCATCCAGGCGCGCGATCTCTTCGTCGCGCAGGCCTCCCTGACCGGGGAATCCCTGCCCGTTGAAAAGGTGGCGCGCAGCCGCGACCCGCAGCAGATGAACCCGCTCGAGTGCGACACCCTGTGCTTTATGGGCACCACGGTGGTCAGCGGCACCGCGCAGGCGATTGTCACCGCCACCGGGGGCAACACCTGGTTTGGTCAGCTTGCCGGGCGCGTCAGCGAGCAGGAGAGCGAGCCGAACGCCTTCCAGAAAGGCATTGGCCGCGTCAGCATGCTGCTGATCCGCTTTATGATGGTGATGACGCCGATCGTGCTGCTGATCAACGGCTACACCAAGGGAGACTGGTGGGAAGCTGCGCTGTTTGCGCTCTCCGTGGCGGTCGGCTTAACGCCGGAAATGCTGCCGATGATTGTCACCTCCACGCTGGCGCGCGGGGCAGTAAAACTGTCGAAACAGAAGGTGATCGTCAAACACCTCGACGCCATTCAAAACTTTGGCGCGATGGACATCCTCTGCACCGATAAAACCGGCACCCTGACGCAGGACAAAATCGTGCTGGAGAACCACACCGATATCTCCGGCAAAACCAGCGAGCGCGTCCTGCACAGCGCGTGGCTGAACAGCCATTACCAGACCGGGCTGAAAAATCTGCTCGACGTCGCGGTGCTGGAAGGGGTAGATGAAGAGTCCGCCCGCACGCTCTCCGGCCGCTGGCAGAAGGTGGATGAGATCCCGTTCGACTTCGAGCGCCGCCGGATGTCGGTGGTGGTGAGCGAGCAGACGGATGTGCATCAGCTGATCTGCAAAGGCGCGCTGCAGGAGATCCTCAACGTGTCGACGCAGGTACGCTATAACGGCGACATCGTGCCGCTGGACGACACCATGCTGCGCCGCATCAAGCGCGTCACCGACAACCTGAACCGTCAGGGGCTGCGCGTGGTGGCGGTGGCGAGCAAGTTCCTGCCGGCGCGCGAGGGTGACTATCAGCGTATCGACGAATCCGATCTGATCCTCGAGGGTTACATCGCCTTCCTCGATCCGCCGAAAGAGACCACCGCACCGGCGCTGAAAGCGCTGAAGGCGAGCGGCATTACCGTCAAAATCCTCACCGGCGATAGCGAGCTGGTGGCGGCCAAAGTGTGCCACGAGGTGGGGCTGGACGCGGGCGACGTGGTAGTAGGGAGCGATATTGAACATCTCTCTGATGACGAGCTGGCGAAGCTTGCCCAGCGTACCACGCTGTTTGCCCGCCTGACGCCGATGCACAAAGAGCGCATCGTCACCCTGCTTAAGCGCGAAGGGCACGTGGTGGGCTTTATGGGCGACGGCATCAACGACGCGCCCGCCCTGCGCGCGGCGGATATCGGTATCTCCGTAGACGGGGCGGTCGATATTGCCCGCGAAGCGGCGGATATCATTCTGCTGGAAAAAAGCCTGATGGTGCTGGAGGAGGGCGTCATCGAAGGTCGCCGTACCTTTGCCAATATGCTCAAGTACATCAAGATGACCGCCAGCTCCAACTTCGGTAACGTCTTCAGCGTGCTGGTGGCAAGCGCGTTTCTGCCGTTCCTGCCGATGCTGCCGCTGCACCTGCTGATCCAGAACCTGATGTACGATGTCTCTCAGGTGGCGATTCCGTTTGATAACGTGGACGACGAGCAGATCCAGAAGCCGCAGCACTGGAACCCGGCAGATCTTGGGCGCTTTATGCTGTTCTTTGGCCCGATCAGCTCCATCTTCGACATTCTGACCTTCTGCCTGATGTGGTTTGTGTTCCACGCCAACACCCCGGAACACCAGACGCTGTTCCAGTCCGGCTGGTTCGTGGTCGGTCTGCTGTCGCAGACGCTGATTGTGCATATGATCCGCACGCGCCGCATTCCGTTCATCCAGAGCCGTGCCGCATGGCCGCTGATTGTGATGACGGGGATTGTAATGGCGCTCGGCATCGCGCTGCCGTTCTCACCGCTGGCGAGCTACCTGCAGCTGCAGGCGTTGCCGCTGAGCTACTTCCCGTGGCTGGTGGCGATCCTCGCGGGGTATATGGTGCTGACGCAGATGGTGAAAGGATTCTATGCGCGTCGGTATGGGTGGCAGTAACGGCAAGCCCGGTGGCGCTGCGCTTACCGGGCCTACGATCCGAACGTAGGCCGGGTAAGGCGAAGCCGCCACCCGGCAATAGCTTTCCTCTCAAATTCAACAACCTGTGATCTCCGTCGGCGCATTCGCTTGACGACAAATTGAGCGCATGTTAACAGAATGTTTTGCCTTTATTTGGCCCGTCAGATAAGGAACATTCATGTTACGGTACAGTCTCTTAACCGCCGGGCTGATGCTCGGCGCCTCTGCCTTTGCCGCCCCGGCAGGGGATCTCCCTTTAATGCCCTGGCCTGCGAAGGTCGAACGCCCGACGACCCAGGGCGCGCTGGTGCTTAACGATAAAATCTCTGTCAGCGTCAGCGGCGACGATCTGGGCGACGCCGTCAACCGCCTGCGCCAGCGCATCGCCCTGCAAACCGGCTGGACATTGCAGCCTCAGGCTGAAAAGCCAGACAAACCGACTGTCCGCATTGCCATCGCTAAAAAGGTGAAGCCGCAGCCGCTGCCGGACAGCGATGAAAGCTATAGGCTCACGGTGGATGCTAACGGCGTGACTATCTCCGCCAACACCCGCTTTGGTGCCTTGCGCGCCATGGAAACCCTGCTCCAGCTGATGCAGAACGGAGCGGAAAATACCTCTCTGCCGTGGGTTACCATTGAAGATTCGCCGCGCTTCCCGTGGCGCGGGCTGCTGCTGGACTCGGCGCGTCACTTTATCCCACTGCCGGATATTAAACGCCAGATCGACGGCATGGCCGCGGCGAAGCTCAACGTGCTGCACTGGCACCTGACCGACGACCAGGGCTGGCGCTTCAGTTCGAAGCGCTACCCTAAGCTGACGCAGCTTGCCAGCGACGGGCTGTTCTACACGCCTGAACAGATGCGCGAGGTGGTGCGTTACGCCGCCGAGCGCGGTATCCGCGTGGTGCCGGAGATCGACATGCCGGGCCACGCCTCGGCGATTGCTGTGGCCTATCCGGAGCTGATGAGCGCGCCGGGACCGTACGCAATGGAACGCCACTGGGGCGTGCTGAAGCCGGTGCTGGATCCGACAAAAGACGCAACCTATACCTTTGCCGACGCGATGGTCAGCGAACTGGCGGCGATCTTCCCCGATCCGTATCTGCATATCGGCGGCGACGAAGTGGACGACAGCCAGTGGAAAGCGAACCCGGCTATCCAGCAGTTTATGCGCGACAACAGGCTGGCGGACAGCCACGCGCTGCAGGCTTACTTCAACCGCAAGCTGGAAACGATCCTCGAGAAGCATCACCGCCAGATGGTCGGCTGGGATGAGATCTACCATCCTGACCTGCCGAAAAGCATTCTGATCCAGTCCTGGCAGGGGCAGGACGCGCTGGGGCAGGTGGCGCAGAGCGGCTACAAGGGCATTCTGTCGACCGGCTTTTATCTCGACCAGCCCCAGTCCACCGCCTATCACTACCGCAACGAGATCGTCCCGCAGGGGCTGAACGGCGTGGACGTGATAGCGGACACCGACAGCGCCCAGAGCTGGGCCTTCACCATGCCTCGCCTGAAGGGTAAGCCGGTGGAGGGGAGCTTCACGCTGGTGAAAGGGGATGCGGGCTGGCGCGGGTTTATTGATTTTGCCGGGAAATCCCGTCGCGCGGTGCAGAACATCGAATGGCGCGATGACAGCCAGGTCACGTTTACCGTCGATACGTGGATGGGCGAAACGCGCCCGGTCGTCACCGTCGATAACGACAAGCTTTCCGGCTATTTCCTGGTGGGGAATACGCGCTACCCGATTAGCGGCACGCGTCTGGACGACGTGCCGAAAGGCGTTCCGCCGGTCGTGCCGGACGTGGCGAACCAGGCCAACCTGCTCGGCGGTGAAGCGGCGCTGTGGGCGGAAAACGTGGTGGCGCCGGTGCTGGATATCCGCCTGTGGCCGCGCACGTTTGCGGTGGCGGAGCGGCTGTGGTCGGCGCAGGACGTCAACGATGTCGAAAACATGTACACCCGCCTGCAGGCGATGGACAGCTGGTCGACGGTGTCGGTCGGGCTGCAGCAGCACACCCAGCAGCAGGTGCAGTTCACGCGTCTCGCCGGTAATGCCGACACCCTGCCGCTGCAGATCCTCGCGCAGGCGGTAGAGCCCGCGCAGTATTACACCCGTCAGCACCTGAAGTTCCAGGCCGGAAACTATCATCAGTTCGAGCCCCTCAACCGCTTCGCCGATGCGCTAAACGCCGAAAGTGCCACCGTGCGCCAGATGCACAAATGGGCGGACCGTCTGGTGAGCGATGCGGAGGACACGGAAAGCGCCGACGCCCTGCGCCACGTCTTCAACCGCTGGCAGAGCAACACCAGCGACGCGCTGGCCTTAAGCGAAAACAGCTATCAGCTGAAGGCGATGAAGCCGGTGATCCAGGAGGTGGATAAGCTGGCCTCAATTGGCCTGCGGCTGACGGATCTGGTGGCGCGCCAGGGCACGCTGGATGATAAAGAGATAGCCTCGATTCAGAGCGAGCTGGATAACGTGGCGAAGGTGCAGGACGAAGTGGTGATTGCGGCGGTCTATCCGCTGGAGACGCTGCTTCGCGCCACGCGGAATCAGTAGCGGGCCATAAAAAAAGGCAGCCCAGGCTGCCTTATCGTCGACAAAGCGAATTAGCGACGTACGGCAATCGCTTCGATTTCAATTTTCACGTCTTTTGGCAGACGCGCCACTTCCACGCAGGAGCGCGCCGGGAAGGTGGCGTTGTGCTCGGTGAAGAAGGCTTCGTAGGTGGCGTTTACGGTCGCGAAGTCGTTCAGATCTTTCACGAAAACGGTGGTTTTAACGATGTCGCCCACTTTCAGGCCCGCAGATTCAACGATAGCCTGCACGTTTTCCAGCGACTGACGCGCCTGTGCTGCCACGTCGGTCGGCACTTCACCGGTTTTTGGGTTTACGGGGATCTGACCTGAAGTGATGATCATGCTGCCCAGATCAACGCCCTGAACGTAAGGGCCGATAGCGGCTGGTGCATTTTCCGTCGCGAGTACTTTGCTCATGTTTTCTCCAGAATTACAGCGTTAAGAATGTTCCCGGCCATTATAACAGCCGGGATTTCATTACCAACCTCAATTAGTTGGCCAGCACCACATAATGAGAAAACTCTTTTTCGCAGTATTTGCATTTGAGCGCGATGTCATCGGCGCGTTTTTTCACTGCGAAGCTGGAGGAAACCGGCTCGGCATGGCTGATGCAGTTGCTGTTCGGGCAGACCAGCACGCTTTCAATGCGATCCGGCAGGCTCGGGCGGGATTTACCGACCACTTCATACTCGTCGATGCGGTTGACGGTGGCGTCCGGCGCGTACAGCGACAGCTGGTTAACCTGCTCGTCGGTCAGGAAGGTATTCTCGATTTTGATCAGGTCCTTGCGGCCCATTTCACCTGACGGCAGGTTCAGGCCGATGGTGATGCGCTGGTCGGTTTCGGTCAGTTTGAACAGCGTCAGCAGCTTAAAGCCCACCTGCGCAGGGATGTGGTCAATCACGGTGCCACGCTTGATGGCTTCAACCTGGAGTTTGTTATCGTGTGTCATGGTCGTTTCCCCTTACAGTGCCAATTCGCGATTCAGAACCAGTGCCAGTAACGCCTGGCGGGCGAAGATGCCGTTTCCGGCCTGCTGGAAGTACCAGGCGTGCGGCGTTTTATCCACGTCTGTGGTGATCTCATCGATGCGCGGCAGCGGATGCAGCACCTTCATGTTGTCGCGCGCGCCCTCGAGGTCGCTGGCGCGCAGCACGAACTGTGCCTTCACGTTGGCGTATTCGGACGGATCCAGACGCTCTTTCTGCACGCGGGTCATGTACAGAATATCCACGTGGCTCATCACCTCTTCGATGCTGGCGTGCAGGCTCCACTGAATGCCTTTCTCATCCAGCATGTCGAGAATGTACTGCGGCATCGCCAGCGCGTCAGGCGCGATGAAGTAGAAGCGGTTGCCGTTAAATTTCGCCAGCGCCTGCGTCAGGGAGTGGACGGTGCGGCCATATTTCAGGTCGCCGACCATGGCGATATTCAGGTTCTCGAGCTTGCCCTGGGTCTCCTGAATGGTGAACAGATCCAGCAGGGTCTGCGTTGGGTGCTGGTTGGCACCGTCACCGGCGTTCAGCACCGGAATGCCGCCGGAGAATTCGGTCGCCAGGCGCGCCGCGCCCTCCTGCGGATGACGCATCACAATCGCGTCGACGTAGGTGCTAATCACTGAAATGGTATCCGCCAGGGTCTCGCCTTTTTTACCCAGCGACGTGTTGCTGCTGTCCGAGAAGCCCACCACGCTCGCCCCCAGGCGGTGCATGGAGGTCTCAAAGGAGAGGCGGGTGCGGGTCGAGGCTTCAAAGAAGCAGCTCGCAATCACCTTGTGCTTCAGCAGCTCCGGTTGCGGATTGGCCTTCAGTTTTGCCGCGGTTTCCAGAACCAGTTCCAGCTCTTCGCGGCTGAGGTCGTTTATGGAAATGATGTGTTTTTGATAAAGCGGATTCATGTTTATCTCCTGACGCCGGGCAAAAAAAAGCCCCTCAAATGAGGGGCTCTGGGAATAGGTTTAGCAACGGGAAGAAAAACGGCAGGCCAGCGTCTGATTTCAGACGCGGTAAGACGTTATGTCGTACACGCTTGACCATGCTTCCTCCCGGCAAATTGTCGGGCATTATACGCAGCTCGCTTTTCGGATCAAGCGATTTAATGCACGCTTTACTCAATGCAAACGGTTCTTTATGAATATTAATTCGTTCTGAGTAAATAATTAATTTGCTTATGCACCAGCGCGGTGCGCTTCACGACCCGGGGAGCGACCCAGACGATACTGCTGCCAGCCACCACGCCTAAAATTTCCGGCAGCTGGTGATAATCCAGAATACGCGCCACCGCGCGGCCATATCCGGCGACGGTATGCACAAGGATAAACTCGCTATTATGCTCGACGCTGACCACCATTTCGGACACGGTACGCGCGGCGTCGGGGGCAGGGCGCTGCTGGGGATTCAGCGAATAAATCTTTAGCCCTTTGGCATTTCGAATTTTTATGACACCGAGCAATTTAAGCAGACGTGAAACGGTGGACTGGCTGATGGTCTCAAAACCACGCTCCTGCAAATCCCGGCGGATCTCCTCCTGGGAGAGATAGCTCTTTTCTGCTATCAGACGCTGGCAGACCGTCAGCTGTAGTTGTTCTTTGGGAGAGTACTCTTCGTAATCCATCATAGTTCCCATATCAGTTCCCGAAATAACCGGTGGCACCGCACCGATCCGTAGGCCGGATAAGCGCAGCGCCATCCGGCAAATCACAACAAGGCACCCAGGCTCAACGCCACCATGATCACTACCGTTAATATCCCCAGCAGCGGTGCCACCCATTTCAGATAGCGCACGTAGGGCACGCGGGCGATCGCCAGCCCGCCCATCACGACGGCTGAGGTGGGAGTGACCAGGTTAACGATGCCGGACGCCGACTGGTAGGCCGTGACCACCAGGTCGCGGTTGACGTTAGCGAAATCGGCAAGGGGCGCCATGATCGGCATCGTCAGAACGGCCAGGCCGGACGAAGAAGGCACAAGAAACGACAGCACCACTTCCAGCCAGTACATCACGTTGATGAACGCCACCGTCGATAACCCGGTAACCATCCCCTCGGCGCTGTGCAAAATGGTGTGGGTAATCATGCCCTTATCCATGATCACTACGATACCGCGCGCGATGCCGATAATCAGCGCGACGCCCAGCAAATCTCGCGCGCCGTTGATAAACGTCGAGGTCAGCTCCTCTTCGCTCATGCGGGCGATCAGGCCGACGATAATCGCGCTGGCGAGAAACACCGCCGAAATCTCCGCCATCCACCAGCCCAGCACCGCCACGCCGTAAATCATCACCGCGAAGGCGAGGGCGAAAATCACCAGGATGATTTTGCGCACCGGGGTGAACTCCAGCGACTGTTCGCCCTTGTTGCCGAGGAAATGGGCGCGGTTCTCTTCCTGTTTGTCTGCGACGATAGAGAGGGACGGATCCTTGCGCACCTTGCGGGCGTAGCGCATCACCCACGCCACGCAGATGATCCAGCCGATGACCAGCAGCGCCACGCGCAGGGCGATGCCGTTGGTAAAGGGGATCCCGGCGGCGTTGGCGGCGATGACCGTGGCAAACGGGTTAATGGTGGAACCCAGCGTGCCGATCCCCGCGCCGAGCAGCACGGTGGAGGCGGCGACAACCGGATCGAACCGGGCGGCCAGCATCACCGGCACCAGCAGGGTGTAGAACGGCAGCGACTCTTCGGCCATGCCGTAAATGGTGCCGCCCGCGGCAAACAGCGCCATCAGGATCGGGATCATCCACTCCTCGCGTCCGCGCAGCCGGGTGGTGACGCGCTCGATCCCGGCGTCAATCGCCCCGGTTTTGGTGACGATCCCGAGAAATCCCCCGATGATCAGAATAAACAGCGCCACGTCGATCGCCCCGGCCTGGCCGGAGACCGGATCGTACAGCCCGGCGATGGGCGCCATCAGGACGGAAACCAGCCCTTGCGGATGCGCCGCCACGTGCGCGTACGTTCCGGCAATCGGGACTTCTTTACCGAGGGTGTCGTTCATCGCCATCTGGTACTGACCGGCGGGAACGACCCAGCTCAGCGCCGCCACAACGGCAATCAGAAAAAAGAGAATGGTGTAAGCGGAGGGAAACTTAAACTTGCCCATGATGTTCTCCTTAAACCCGGCGCACCCCGCGGCGCGCCGGGCGGTGATTAGTCGCCGAGTGTCGCCACCATGACCGCTTTAATGGTGTGCATGCGGTTCTCTGCCTCGTCGAAGACGATCGAGTTCGGTGATTCGAAGACCTCTTCCGTCACCTCCAGCCCCTTCAGGCCGTACGCCATCTCGATCTCGCGGCCCACTTTGGTGTGTTCGTTGTGGAACGCCGGCAGGCAGTGCATGAATTTGACGTTCGGGTTGCCGGTGGCCTTCATCACCTGGGCGTTAATTTGATATGGCTTCATCAGGCTGACGCGCTCGGCCCAGGCTTCCTTCGGCTCGCCCATGGAGACCCACACGTCGGTGTAGAGGAAATCGGTCCCCCGCACGCCTTCTTCCACGTCGTCGGTGAGGGTGATGCGCGCGCCCGTCTCTTTGGCGATGGCGCGGCACTGCTCAACCAGCCCGGCTTCCGGCCAGAAGGATTTCGGCGCGACGAGGCGGATATCCATCCCCATCTTGGCTGCGCCCACCATCAGGGAGTTGCCCATGTTGTTGCGCGCGTCGCCGAGATAGGCAAAGCTCAGCTCCGGCAGGGTTTTGCCCGGCGCATGCTCCAGCATGGTCATCAGGTCGGCGAGGATTTGCGTTGGGTGGAACTCGTCGGTCAGGCCGTTCCACACCGGTACGCCCGCGTACTCGCCCAGCTCTTCGACGATGGCCTGACCATAGCCGCGGTATTCGATGCCGTCGTACATGCGGCCCAGCACGCGGGCGGTGTCTTTCATCGACTCTTTATGGCCGATCTGCGATCCGCTTGGGCCGAGATAGGTGACCTGCGCGCCCTGATCGAATGCGCCCACTTCAAAGGCGCAGCGGGTGCGGGTAGAGGTTTTTTCAAAGATCAGGGCGATGTTTTTCCCGACCAGGGTTTGCTTCTCGCGCCCGGCTTTTTTGGCGGCCTTGAGCTCAATGGCGAGGTCGATCAGGTACTGGATCTCCGCCGGGGTGTAGTCCAGCAGTTTCAGGAAGTTGCGGTTTTTCAGGTTGATGGTCATGGCTAAATCCTTTTTAAAATGAGTGTTCAGTTACGAATCAACGTGCCTTTCTCGCCCGCGAGGATCTCCGCGCCGTCGGCCAGCGCGCCGATCCCGGCAATGCCGTTGCAGGCTTCAACAAACTCGCGGCAGGCGGCCACTTTCGGCCCCATCGATCCGGCGTCGAACTGCATGCCTTTGAGCAGCTCCGGCGTCACCTGTGCCAGCGGGCGCTGGGTCGGCTTGCCCCAGTCGAGATACACCGCGTCGGCGTCGGTGAGGATCAGCAGGGCGTCGGCCTCGATTTGCCTCGCCAGCAGGGCTGCGGAGAGGTCTTTGTCGATTACCGCCTCGATCCCGCGATAGCCGTTGGCGTGTTCCACCACCGGCACGCCGCCGCCTCCGTTGCAGATCACCAGGTGGTCGCGCTGGATCAGCGCCGTGATGGCGTCGCTCTCGACGATGCGCTTCGGCTGCGGTGACGGCACCACGCGGCGGACGTAGCTGCCGTCGGCCTTAAACACCCAGCCTTTCTCCGCCGCCAGCGTTTTTGCCTGGGCTTCGCTGTAGACCGGGCCGATGTACTTGGTCGGGTTGCTGAAGGCCGGGTCGGCGGCATCCACTTCCACCTGCGTGAGCAGAACGCTCACCTCCCGCTGCGGGAGGCTGTTTTTCAGCGCCTGCTGGAGCATGTAGCCGATCATTCCCTGGCTTTCCGCGCCGAGAACGTCCAGCGGGTAGGGCGTGACTTTGTCGTAGGCGCTGTTCTGCAGCGCCAGCAGCCCGACCTGCGGCCCGTTGCCGTGTACCAGCACCACGCGCCACTGCGCCGTCAGCCCGGCGATGGTGCGGGCGGCCTGCTCGATGTTCTGGCGCTGGATCTCCGCTTCCAGCGGCTCGCCGCGCTTGAGCAGCGCGTTGCCGCCCAGGGCCACAACCAGAGTGGGTTTTCGTTCCATGATGGCTCCTTTAAATTCCGTCGCGTTCCAGCGGGCAGCTCATGCAGCGCGCGCCGCCGCGTCCGCGTCCGAGTTCGTCGCCCGGGATGGGCAGCACGGTGATACCCGCTTTGTCGTACTTCTCGTTGGTCCAGACGTTGCGCTCGTAGCCGATCACCACGCCGGGGCGGATGGTCAGGACGTTGTTGGCGTCGTTCCACTGCTCGCGTTCGGCCTCAAAGGCGTCGCCGCCGGTGGTGATCAGACGTACCTGGTTAATGCCGAGCGCTTTCTCGATGGCGTGCAGCAGGTCGGTTTCCTGGGTGCGCAGCAGGCCGCCGCGTCCGTCCGGGGTGAGCGTCCAGCACTGGGCGTCTTTGCGCACCACTTCCGGGTAGACGGAGAAGGTATCCACGTCGATGTGGGTCATGACGGTGTCGAGGTGCATACAGGAGCGGTGTTTTGGCAGCTCAACGGCGATCACGCGCTCGGCCTGACGGTGTTTGAACAGGCTGTTGGCGAGGAATTCCACGCCCTGCGGCGTCGTGCGTTCGGACATGCCGATCAATACCGCGCCGCGGCCAATCACTAATACGTCACCGCCTTCTAAGGTGGCGTGGTCGTAATTAATATTCTCGTCGCCGAAATACTTAATAAAATCGCCGTCGGCGAACGCCGGGTGCCAGCGATATATTGCCCGCAGGTTATTGGTTTCACGCTGACGCGCCGGTTTGGCCATTGGGTTAATAGAGACGCCGTTATAGATCCAGCAGGAGGTATCGCGGGTAAATAAATGGTTTGGCAGCGGCTTCATAATAAAATCATTCGCCGTGTGGGTATCCACCACCATATTTTTAATGGCCGCCGGAATTTCACCGTAGGTTAATCCGCCGCTCAGTCTGCGCGCCAGTTCGCGGTGCGGCATATCCGCCAGCCAGCCGCGAACGTCGCCGGCAAAGGTAGGGCCGAGGCGATAATCAGAGATTTGCGTCTCCAGCAGCCAGGCTTTCGCCTCTGCAATATCAAGGGTTTGTGTCAGAAGGTCGGTCAACAGCAGGACTTCCACACCCTGCTCGCGCAGCGTGTTTGCGAAGATGTCATGCTCCTCACCCGCACGCTCAACCGAGAGCACGTCATCGAAAAGGAGCTCCTGACAGTTTGATGGCGTGAGACGCTTCAGACTTAAATTAGGGCGGTGCAGCATAACGCTACGCAATTGACCAATTTCAGAACCGACGTAATGCTTTTCCATAATTATTCCTTTAACTGTTTTTCAGAATAAAAAGGGCATGCGCCATGTAACGTATTTAATTTCATGGCGGCTAAGCTCAATTGATTTCGTAATTCATACTAGGCAGTTAAATAATCCGTATTGTGATATTGCTCACGCGAAAATGGATATTATGCGGTTTGTTTTCATTAGCATGATTCGCATCAGATAATGATTAATTTCATATTAGTGAGGGATGAATAGCTAAGCAGGATCCGGTGGCATTATTTGGGTTTGTTATTATTTTGTAGATTTTAATCTTTTGACATATATTGTTATGTGACTGATTTTAAACGATAAGAGTTATGGGTGAGAATGGCTATGCAATTAACGTAATTAACTATTTTTGACTTAAGAAAAATCAATAAATAATTATGGTTTTTTAGAGCAAATTATCAAAACAGTAAAGTGTGAGGCGGCAACAGGTTTTGTTAATTAGAGAGCATGATCAAGAGGTTAGAGCAGCCGTGCGATAAGCGCCGATCGAGGTTATGCATAACCCCTGCATAAATGCCCGGGCAGGATTAACAGTGAATTAACACCTTTCCCGATAAACATGCGCTCGCGCAAACCTCGTCCAAAAAGGGCTGGTATGGCAGCCGGGATTCTCGTATAAAAGATAAAAATGAAACATTGTTTTATATTGAGGGTTGAAACATGATTATCGGCAACATTCACCATCTGCAGTCCTGGCTGCCTGACGATCTGCGTCAGGCCATTGAGCACGTCAAAGCCCACGTCACCGACACCACGCCGCTCGGGAAACACGACATCAACGGCAACAGCCTGTTTTATCTGGTCTCTGAAGATACAACCCAGCCGTTCGCCGAGCGTCGCGCCGAGTACCACGCGCGCTATCTGGATATTCAGATCGTGATGAAGGGTCAGGAGGGGATGACCTTCAGCACCCTGCCGCCCGGCACGCCCGACACCGACTGGCTGGCGGACAAAGACATCGCCTTCCTGCCGGAAGGCGGGCAGGAGAAAACCGTGGTGTTGAGCGAAGGGGATTTCGTGGTGTTCTGGCCGGGCGAGGTGCATAAGCCGCTGTGCGCGGTAGGTGCGCCTGCTAAGGTCAGGAAAGTTGTGGTGAAGATGCTGGTAGAGTAACCCCTCTCCCAAGGGGAGAGGGTGTAAAAGTTCCCTCTCCCTGTGGGAGAGGGTTAGGGTGAGGGCATCAGGCCGCACCTTCCAATATGTGATCCAGCTTAAATTTCCCACACTCCTTCGTCCCTTCCCATTTACCTGCGCTTTTCCTGCGTCATAGTATGATCGTTAAATTAATGAACGCTGTTCTATAATGTAGAACAAAATGATTCAGCAAGGAGATCTCATGCCGCAGTCCGCGTTGTTCACGGGAATCATTCCCCCTGTCTCCACCATCTTTACCGCCGACGGCCAGCTCGATAAGCAGGGCACCGCCGCGCTGATCGACGATCTGATCGCGGCAGGCGTTGACGGCCTGTTCTTCCTGGGCAGCGGCGGCGAGTTCTCCCAGCTCGGCGCCGAAGAGCGTAAAACCATTGCCCAGTTTGCGATCGATCATGTCGATCGTCGCGTGCCGGTCCTGATCGGCACCGGCGGCACCAACGCCCGTGAAACCATTGCGCTGAGCCAGCACGCGCAGCAGGCGGGGGCGGACGGCATCGTGGTGATCAACCCCTACTACTGGAAAGTGTCGGAAGCGAATCTGATCCGCTATTTCGAGCAGGTGGCCGACAGCGTCACGCTGCCGGTGATGCTCTATAACTTCCCGGCGCTGACCGGACAGGATCTGACCCCGGCGCTGGTGAAAACCCTTGCCGACTCGCGCAGCAACATCGTCGGCATCAAAGACACTATCGACTCCGTCGCCCACCTGCGCAGCATGATCCATACCGTCAAAGCCGCTCACCCGCACTTCACCGTGCTCTGCGGTTACGACGATCATCTGTTTAATACCCTGCTGCTCGGCGGCGACGGGGCGATTTCGGCGAGCGGCAACTTTGCTCCGCAGGTGTCGGTGAATCTTCTGAAAGCCTGGCGGGATAAAGACGTGGCGAAAGCGGCTGAGTATCATCAGACCCTGCTGCAAATCCCGCAGATGTATCAGCTGGATACGCCGTTTGTGAACGTGATTAAAGAGGCGATTGTGCTCTGCGGCCGCCCGATCTCCACGCACGTGCTGCCGCCCGCGTCACCCCTGGACGCGCCGCGCAAGGCGCAGCTGAAAACCCTGCTGCAACAGCTCAAGCTCTGCTGAGCCGGACGATAACCATGACCATCGAGAAGATTTTCACCCCTCAGGACGATGCGTTTTATGCGGTGATTACCCACGCGGCGGGGCCGCAGGGCGCGCTGCCGCTGACCCCGCAGATGCTGATGGAATCCCCCAGCGGCAACCTGTTCGGCATGACGCAGAATGCCGGGATGGGCTGGGATGCCAACAAGCTGACCGGCAAAGAGGTGCTGATTATCGGCACCCAGGGCGGCATCCGCGCCGGGGACGGACGCCCGGTCGCGCTGGGCTACCATACCGGGCACTGGGAGATCGGCATGCAGATGCAGGCGGCGGCGAAGGAGATCACCCGCAACGGCGGGATCCCGTTTGCGGCCTTCGTCAGCGATCCGTGCGACGGGCGCTCTCAGGGCACGCACGGCATGTTCGACTCCCTGCCGTACCGCAACGACGCGGCAATCGTGTTTCGCCGCCTGATCCGTTCTCTCCCGACGCGCCGGGCGGTGATTGGCGTCGCCACCTGTGATAAAGGGCTGCCCGCCACCATGATTGCCCTGGCCTCGATGCACGACCTGCCGACCGTTCTGGTGCCGGGTGGGGCGACGCTGCCGCCAACCGTGGGGGAAGACGCAGGCAAGGTGCAGACCATCGGCGCGCGCTTTGCCAACCACGAACTCTCCCTGCAGGAGGCCGCCGAGCTGGGCTGTCGCGCCTGCGCCTCGCCGGGCGGCGGATGTCAGTTCCTCGGCACGGCGGGCACCTCGCAGGTGGTCGCGGAAGCGCTGGGTCTGGCGCTGCCGCACTCCGCGCTGGCCCCGTCCGGGCAGGCGGTGTGGCTGGAGATTGCCCGCCAGTCGGCGCGCGCGGTCAGCGAGCTGGATAATCGCGGCATCACCACGCGCGATATCCTCACCGACAAAGCCATCGAAAACGCCATGGTGATCCACGCGGCGTTCGGCGGCTCGACGAATTTACTGCTGCACATTCCGGCCATCGCCCACGCGGCGGGCTGCACGATCCCGGATGTTGAACACTGGACGCGCATCAACCGTAAGGTGCCACGCCTGGTCAGCGTGCTGCCCAACGGCCCGGACTATCACCCGACCGTGCGCGCCTTCCTTGCGGGCGGCGTGCCGGAGGTGATGCTACACCTGCGCGATCTCGGCCTGCTGCATCTGGACGCCATGACCGTCACCGGCCAGACGGTGGGCGAGAACCTCGACTGGTGGCAGGCTTCCGAACGCCGGGCGCGCTTCCGCCAGTGCCTGCGCGAGCAGGACGGCGTGGATCCGGATGACGTGATCCTGCCGCCGGAGAAGGCAAAAGCGAAAGGGCTGACCTCGACGGTTTGCTTCCCGACGGGCAACATCGCGCCGGAAGGGTCGGTGATCAAGGCCACGGCGATCGACCCGTCGGTCGTCGGTGAAGATGGCGTTTACCGCCACACCGGTCGGGCGCGGGTGTTTGTTTCCGAGGCGCAGGCGATTAAGGCCATCAAGCGGGAAGAGATTGCGCAGGGCGATATCATGGTGGTGATCGGCGGCGGACCGTCCGGCACCGGCATGGAAGAGACCTATCAGCTCACCTCCGCGCTGAAGCATATCTCGTGGGGAAAGACGGTGTCGTTAATCACCGATGCGCGCTTCTCGGGCGTGTCGACGGGCGCCTGCTTCGGCCACGTGTCGCCGGAGGCGCTGGCGGGCGGGCCGATTGGCAAGCTGCGCGATAATGACATTATCGAGATTGCCGTGGACCGACTGACATTAACGGGCAGCGTGAATTTTATCGGCACCGCGGACATCCCGCTGACGCCGGAGGAGGGCGCGCGCGAGCTGGCAATGCGGCAGACGCACCCGGACCTGCACGCCCACGACTTTTTGCCGGACGACACCCGCCTGTGGGCTGCATTACAGTCGGTCAGCGGCGGCACCTGGAAAGGCTGTATTTATGACACCGATAAAATTATCGAGGTAATTAACGCCGGTAAAAAAGCGCTCGGTATTTAATTATTTTCTGCGTTAAAACCGTCTGCGGGAAATATTCCGCTGACGGTTTTCGTGTGCCTGTAAATTACTAATTTAAACAACAGGTTGTGATATATCGATGGCGTCACAAAAGCAAAATAACGTAATTCAGAAATAAGATATGACCATTGCTGGTTAATTGAGCGGCTCATTACACTCCATTAACACGATGTTGTAATTCAGCACACTACATAAGGGTGTAATTCTGATGACGCAATTAACCATGAAAGACAAAATTGGCTACGGGCTGGGTGACACCGCCTGCGGCTTCGTCTGGCAGGCCACGATGTTCCTGCTGGCCTACTTCTACACCGACGTCTTCGGCCTGTCGGCGGGTATTATGGGGACGCTGTTTTTAATCTCCCGCGTGCTCGACGCCGTCACCGACCCGCTGATGGGGCTGCTGGTCGACCGCACCCGCACGCGGCATGGCCAGTTCCGCCCGTTCCTGCTGTGGGGCGCCATCCCGTTTGGCATCGTCTGCGTGCTGACCTTCTACACGCCGGACTTCTCCGCGCAGGGCAAAATCATCTACGCCTGCGTGACCTACATTCTCCTGACCCTGGTCTACACCTTCGTTAACGTGCCTTACTGCGCCATGCCCGGCGTCATCACCGCCGACCCGAAAGAGCGTCACGCCCTGCAGTCCTGGCGCTTCTTCCTGGCTGCGGCGGGATCGCTCGCCATCAGCGGCATTGCCCTGCCGCTGGTGAGCATCATCGGCAAGGGGGACGAGCAGGTGGGCTATTTCGGCGCCATGTGCGTGCTGGGCCTGACCGGCGTGGTGCTGCTCTACGTCTGCTTCTTCACCACCAAAGAGCGCTACACCTTTGAGGTGCAGCCGGGCTCGTCGGTGGCGAAAGACCTCAAGCTGCTGCTGGGCAATAGCCAGTGGCGGATCATGTGCGCGTTCAAGATGATGGCGACCTGCTCCAACGTGGTGCGCGGCGGGGCGACGCTCTACTTCGTCAAATACGTGATGGATCACCCGGAGATGGCGACCCAGTTTTTACTCTACGGCAGCCTCGCCACCATGTTTGGCTCGCTCTGCTCCTCCCGACTGCTGGGGCGCTTCGACCGCGTCACCGCCTTCAAGTGGATCATCGTCGCCTATTCGCTCATCAGCCTGCTGATTTTCGTCACCCCGGCGGAACATATCGCCCTGATTTTCGCCCTCAACATCCTGTTCCTCTTCGTCTTTAACACCACCACGCCGCTGCAGTGGCTGATGGCCTCTGACGTGGTGGATTACGAGGAGAGCCGCAGCGGGCGCCGCCTCGACGGGCTGGTGTTCTCCACCTACCTGTTCAGCCTGAAGATTGGCCTGGCGATTGGCGGGGCGGTGGTGGGCTGGATCCTGGCGTACGTCAACTACTCCGCCAGCAGCAGCGTGCAGCCGGTAGAGGTGCTGACCACCATCAAAATCCTGTTCTGCGTGGTGCCGGTGGTGCTCTACGCGGGCATGTTCATCATGCTGTCGTTCTACAAGCTCACCGACGCCCGCGTGGAGGCCATCAGCCAGCAGCTGATCAAGCACCGCGCAGCGCAGGGCGAGGCCGTTCCCGACGCCGCGACAGCCGCATCCCATTAACCGGAGGCACTATGCAAATCACTAACCCTATTCTGACCGGCTTCAACCCGGATCCTTCCCTGTGCCGTCAGGGCGAGGACTACTACATCGCCACCTCGACCTTCGAATGGTTCCCCGGCGTGCGCATCTACCACTCCCGCGACCTGAAAAACTGGTCGCTGGTCAGTACCCCGCTGGACCGCGTGTCGATGCTGGACATGAAGGGCAACCCGGACTCCGGCGGCATCTGGGCGCCGTGCCTGAGCTACGCCGACGGCAGGTTCTGGCTGCTCTACACCGACGTGAAGATTGTCGACTCGCCGTGGAAAAACGGCCGCAACTTCCTCGTCACCGCGCCGTCCATTGAGGGGCCGTGGAGTGAGCCGATCCCGATGGGCAACGGCGGGTTCGATCCGTCCCTGTTCCACGACGACGACGGCCGCAAGTACTACCTCTACCGCCCGTGGGGGCCGCGCCACCACAGCAACCCGCACAACACCATCGTGTTGCAGGAGTTTGACCCGCAGACCGGCACGCTCTCGCCCGAGCGCAAAACCCTGTTTACCGGCACGCCGCTCTGCTACACCGAGGGGGCGCACCTGTATCGCCACGCGGGATGGTACTACCTGATGGTGGCCGAAGGGGGCACCAGCTACGAGCACGCCGTCGTGGTGCTGCGTTCCAAAAACATCGACGGGCCGTACGAGCTGCACCCGGACGTGACGATGATGACCAGCTGGCACCTGCCGGAGAACCCACTGCAGAAGAGCGGCCACGGTTCGCTGCTGCAGACCCACACGGGGGAGTGGTACATGGCCTACCTCACCAGCCGCCCGCTGCGTCTGCCCGGCGTGCCGCTGCTGGCCTCCGGCGGGCGCGGCTACTGCCCGCTGGGCCGCGAGACCGGCATCGCCCGCATTGAATGGCGCGACGGCTGGCCGTATGTGGAAGGCGGCAAGCACGCGCAGTTGACCGTGAAAGGCCCGCAGGTGGCGGAGCAGCCTGCAGCCGTTCAGGGCAGCTGGCGGGACGATTTCGACGCCAGTTCGCTTGACCCGGAACTGCAGACCCTGCGCATTCCGTTCGACGACACCCTCGGCTCGCTCACTGCGCGCCCGGGCTACTTACGGCTCTACGGCAACGACTCGCTCAACTCCACTTTTACCCAGTCGACCGTGGCGCGCCGCTGGCAGCACTTCGCCTTCCGGGCGGAGACGCGGATGCAGTTCTCGCCGGTCCACTTCCAGCAGAGCGCGGGGCTGACCTGCTACTACAACAGCAAAAACTGGAGCTACTGCTTTGTGGACTATGAGGAGGGGCTGGGGAGAACGATCAAGGTGATCCAGCTCGACCACAACGTGCCGTCGTGGCCGCTGCACGAGCAGCCGATTCCGGTGCCGGAACATGCGGAGAGCGTCTGGCTGCGCGTGGACGTGGATACGCTGGTCTACCGCTACAGCTACTCGTTCGACGGCGAGACGTGGCACACCGTGCCGGTAACGTATGAGGCGTGGAAGCTGTCGGACGACTACATCGGCGGGCGCGGCTTCTTTACCGGCGCGTTTGTGGGGCTGCACTGCGAGGACATCAGCGGCGACGGCTGCCACGCGGACTTCGACTACTTCACCTACGAGCCGGCATAACAGCTCAGGCCGGGTAGCCCAGCGCGCGTGACAGCGCGAGCCCGGCCTGCTGAAGCTGCTCGCGGAAGCGGGCCAGCTCGGCGTCGTCCACGCGGGAGGTGAGCGTCGACAGGCTCAGGGCGGCGATGACGCGGGATTCATGGTTCCACACCGGCACCGCCACGCAGCGCACGCCCTGCTCGTTCTCTTCGCTATCCAGGGCGTAACCCTGCTCGCGGGTCTGCGCCAGGGCGCTTATTAAGGCTTCACGAGAGGCGAGGGTGGAAGGCGTAAAGGTAGTGTACTGATAGCCCTCCAGCAGGGCGTTCAGCTCGGCCTCGCCCAGCCAGGCAATCAACACCTTGCCGATGGCGGTGGCGTGAACCGGCAGTCGGCGGCCGATGCGCGAATAGGCGATGGCCGCCAGCTTGCCTTCAATCTTCTCGATATAAACCCCTTCACGCCCGTCCAGGATCCCCAGATGGGTGGTCTGCCCGGTCCGCTGGGACAGCTCCGTCAGCCAGCCTTTCGCCTTCTGACGAATATCGATGGAGCCCACGACGAAATGACCGCGCTCGACCAGCTTCATGCCGAGGCGATATTTGCCGTTCTCCGGGTTCTGATCGATATAGCCGTGAAGCTGCAGGGTTTTCAGCAGCGAGTGGAGGGTACTTTTGCTCAGCCCCATCAGTTTGCTGATGTCGGTGATCTTAAGCTCGGTGGCCTGCTCGTTGAACAGGTCGAGGATCTGCAACGCACGTTCAACAGACTGAATAATCGGCATAATGCTGGTATGTCCACGCTGGAATTAAGGCGAAAACGTACCTTTTTCGGGGTGAAAAATCAATGAAATGGAGCCGGTGTTCTCCCTCTCCCTGTGGGAGAGGGCCGGGGTGAGGGCATCAGGCCGCAGCGCCACCCGGCAACAAAGGCGGCTACATTATTGTTAGCGGGGGACATCAATTATTATCCCGAGCGGCGACAGACTGGATTTTCCAGACCCCATCTTCTTTAACCATGCAATCAATGACTGTGTGCTGGGTCTTTTTGCCAAACGTGATATTCACGTTTACACAGACCGGGTCTGAATCATACGAATCAATAGCCACATTCTCAGCCCAGTCCTCGCCGATATACTGCGATTTCATAAAAAAATCAGCCTCGTAAAATTCAGCGTCGGCATAACGGGGATCGACTGCATGACGTAATTTTTTCATGGTGCTGGCCGTAACGAACTTATCGATTTCATTTCCCTGTTGGATGGGATAACGATCATTGTTCACTTGTTTGACGTACCAGCGATTGAATTCAAGGGCGCGCTGCATCGGTATCTGAAAATCTTCGGCCCCCAATGCTGCTGTGCTGAATAATAAAATTAAGATGAGCTTATTCATATTAATAATGCCTGTATAAGGTGACGACTGGCTGGAGTTGGCGATACGTTGGCCCCGGGTACATTGTTCTCTGTTTAAAATCTGAATACCAGGTTCCAGCGCCATCGTAAATACAGACATGACCGTACTGATTCGGGCCGGGCAAGGCATCAATCACCGCGATATCCCCCTCTATGGGGGTGCCATAGACTTTTGAGAACCCTGCTTTTTCAAGAGAACGCCAGAAGTCCTTAGCGTTTGCCCCTTCGATTTTAAGCCCTCCGGCTCGAATGGCGGCGGCGATTGCGCGAGCGCAATAGTGTCCAGTATGGGTTAGTGCGTGGCTACGGGCGTATGACACAGCTTCATGCTTATTCCATGACATAAATAATCCTTATTAACGAAATGCAGCAATAAGGAAATATTACGCCGATAATATACGGTGTTTTGTAAATGATAATGACCTGATATTAACCATTATCTACTCAATAAATAATGGTTAATAAAAACATAAATTCTTATTATGGTTAATGTCTATCTGAGAAAGCGTCAGTAAAATGAATTCTTCTTCCTGACGACAACCCTGTTGTCGTTTTTTAGTGTTTGCTCCCTCTCCCTGTGGGAGAGGGCCGGGGTGAGGGCACCAGACCGCAGAGGAGTCAATCACTCCCCAAGCGTCGCCACCATCACCGCCTTAATCGTATGCATCCGGTTTTCTGCCTGGTCGAACACGATGCTCGCCGCCGACTCAAACACCTCGTCCGTTACTTCCATCCCGCCGTGCAGATCGAACTCCGTCGCCATCTGCTTGCCGAGCGTAGTCTGGTCGTCATGGAACGCGGGCAGACAGTGCAGGAACTTCACGTCCGGGTTGCCGGTCAGCGCCATCATCTGCGCGTTCACCTGATACCCACGCAGCAGCGCAATCCGCTCCGCCCACTTCTCTTTGGCTTCACCCATCGAGACCCACACGTCGGTATAGATAAAGTCCGCTCCCTTCACGCCCGCCGCCACGTCTTCCGTCAGGGTGATTTTCCCGCCGTGCTTCTCCGCCAGCGCGCTGCACTCCGCCACCAGGCTCTCTTCCGGCCAGCAGGCCTTCGGGGCCACCAGACGCAGATCCAGCCCGGTCAGCGCCGCCGCTTCCAGCATCGAGTTGCCCATGTTGTTGCGCGCGTCGCCCGCATAGACCAGCGTCATCTCGTTAAACGCCTTGCCCGGCAGGTGCTCCTGCATGGTCAGCAGGTCCGCCAGCAGTTGGGTTGGATGGAACTCGTTGGTCAGCCCGTTCCACACCGGCACGCCCGCATACTGCGCCAGAGTCTCGACGACTTCCTGGCCATGGCCGCGATACTGAATGCCGTCGTACATCCGCCCGAGCACGCGCGCGGTGTCCTTAATTGACTCTTTATGCCCAATCTGGCTGCCGCTCGGCCCTAAATAGGTAACGCGCGCGCCCTGGTCAAATGCGGCAACTTCGAAAGAGCAACGGGTACGGGTCGAGTCTTTTTCGAAGATGAGCGCGATGTTTTTACCGGTAAGCATTTGTACTTCCTTGCCATTTTTTTTATCGGCTTTGAGCTGTGCGGCAAGGGTCAGCAGAGAAGTGAACTGTGCAGGGGTAAAGTCGAGCAATTTCAGAAAGTGTTTCTTGTACAGATCAGACATTTTATCCTCACATGGCGAACGCCACTTATTGAATTAAAATTCACTTTATATGTGTAATTATTCATTTGCAACCCCGTTTCACAAATCTTTCCAACAAAGGTGGAGGCAAACCCGTCCGTGTGTGAAAATAGAAGTATCTGCCGCACTTTAAAGAGGATTGAGCCATGGCAAACCCGGAATTACTGGAAGAGCAACGCGAAGAGACGCGTCTGATTATTGAAGAGCTGCTGGAAGACGGTAGCGATCCGGACGCGCTGTACACCATCGAGCACCATTTCTCTGCGGATGATTTCGACGCGCTGGAAAAAATGGCCGTGGAAGCCTTCAAGCTGGGTTACGAAGTGACCGAGCCGGAAGAGCTGGAAGTGGAAGAGGGCGACACCGTCATCTGCTGCGACATCCTGAGCGAAGGCGCGCTGAAGGCGGAGCTGATCGACGCGCAGGTCGAACAGCTGATGAACCTGGCCGAGAAGTTTGACGTGGAATACGACGGCTGGGGAACCTACTTCGAAGATCCGAACGGTGAAGACGGCGAAGAAGGCGACGACGAAGATTACATCGACGAAGACGACGACGGCGTGCGTCACTAAGTGATTCAGGCGGTGGCGCGCGCCACCGCTTTTTCAAGGCAGAACCATGGATTACCCGCAGATACTTGCCCCCGTACTCAACTTCCTCCAGTGCCCGACCCCGCAAGCATGGATTGATAAAGCCCGCGACCCGGCGAACCTGCCGCTGCTGCTCACCGACCACATGGTGTGCGAGCTCAAGGCCGCCCAGACCGCGCTGCTGCTGGTGCGTAAATACGTCGCCGACGAAAGCGGTGCCGACGCGCTGCTCGACTGGCTCAAACCCTACGAACTGTTCACCTTCCGCGACGGCCCGGAGCCGGACTTCATCGCCCTGCACAGGCAGATTGGCAAAAGCGTGATGCCCAAAACCGACGACCCGTGGGGCCAGGCGCTCATCGACAGTATGGTGCTGCTGATCAAAGAGGAGCTGCACCACTTCTGGCAGGTGCGTGAGGCGATGCTGGCCCGCGACATTCCGTACGTCAAAATCACCGCCAGCCGCTACGCCAAAGGGATGCTGAAGGAAGTACGCACCCACGAACCGCTGACGCTGATCGACAAACTCATCTGCGGCGCCTACATCGAAGCCCGCTCCTGCGAACGCTTCGCCGCGCTGGCACCGTTCCTCGACGACGACCTGCAGAAGTTCTATCTCTCGCTGCTGCGCTCGGAAGCGCGCCACTATCAGGACTACCTGACGCTTGCCCGGCAGGTGAGCGACGACGATATCTCACCGCGCATACAGCTTTTTGGCGAAATTGAAGCCACACTTATCTCGACACCGGACCACGAGTTTCGCTTCCACAGCGGCGTGCCGGTGTAAACCGGCATAGCGAAAGGATAAGGATGCGAGATGAATAAAACGTGGACCCGTATTGTGATTGTCGTCGTCGCGGCCGCCGCCGTGGCGTTCTGGGTATTCTTCGATAAGCAGCGTGCCCCCGAACACCAGATTGATACCACCCTCAACGCGATGCCCGCCTGGCAGGTGATTAAGGAGCAGGAGCCTGTTCTGCATCAGCGCATCCTCGACCAGATGGCCGCCCTGCAAAAAGCGGGCGAGCCGGAGCAGCAGATTATCGACACCATCCAGCCGCAGATCCTGCATCTGCAGATGTCGCGCCTGCAAAACGCCCCGGACGCCAACGTGGTGAACTACATGACCATCAACATGGAGCAGACCGCCGCCATCCAGAAAGTGAGCGACGACGCCTGCTTCCGCTTCCTCTACCCGATGGTGAAGGGTGGCATCAACCCGATGCGCATGCTGGATAAAGACCTGATGGCACGGCGCATGCAGGCCGACGCCGACATGATGCGCGCGGCCTACGGCAAAAATCGCCACACCGTGACCCCAGCCGAACGCGAAGCGGCTGTCGAGGATGTGCGGCCGATTATGAAGGCGCTTGCCGACAAATACGGTGAGGACATCCAGTTGCTGCAGATGCCGGAGAAGGCGGCGGGCAAAGAGAAGCTCTCTTGCGATATGGTGCAGGAGATGTGGGCGAAGGTGCTGGCGCTGCCGGAGCAGAAGGCGGCGAGGGTGATTCGGCTGGCGGTGTCTGAGCTGGAGTGACAAAGGGCGCTGGTTTTTTGGGCACTTAGCGCGGGTTTAGCGCGTCGTCGCTTGCATGGCGGCGCGCGACAGGTATAATCCACAACGTTTCCGCATCCCCTTCAGTGCCGAAGTGGCGAAATCGGTAGACGCAGTTGATTCAAAATCAACCGTAGAAATACGTGCCGGTTCGAGTCCGGCCTTCGGCACCAAAAGATGCAAATCAAAGTCGCTTAAGGGCGGCTTTTTTTGTGTCTGAAATCCAGTTACTACAAGCTTTACCGTTTCTTTGTCTTTGAAAAAACTTACAATTTTATTCCAGGAGTAGATCAATTCAATTGCGTAGGCTGCTTATATCCTTAAAGCTGTTCTTTTGAAGATGAATCAATCGATTTGAGAGTTCTTCCTGAATGCATGTTGGTTGAGAAGAATTAGTCTGATTGCCCTTATCATAAATCTTCAGTGTGTTTGGTAAACAAAACAAGAATCGATAATGTATTCTTGAATAGTTTCCCATTGTTTTTTATAAATAGATCAGGCTTCCTTTTAAGAGATGCACTATGAAGACTTTCGATACCCAACTTGCTATGAGCATTGTTTCGCATTCGACTGGCGGATTTAGCTATGACACCCTTGCCAGGGCATTGATTTCAATGGATAAAAGTGAAGACTCAACAAAATTACTTGAGAGTTGTAGGGCTTTTTGCCTTTCATTGGAAGAGAAAGGAATTTTGAGACGATGCCATAAATGCACGAACTTACAAGATGAATACTTTGAGTATGTTGCTCACTAACAATAACCAACCAAAAAAATCACGGTGAGTAGCAATTCGTTTCTTGCAACATCTCTTTTTCTGAGGTAGCTTTGGCTGCACAGTTTCAGGAGAGCGATTGTGAGTAACGTCAATTTAATAACAACTTGCACAAATGGTAAAAACAGTGATGGCAAGGCTATATTGAGTTTAGCCCACTATACCTCTGGGCAGACCCCCTCAAATGTATTGGTGAACTCTTGGTGTAATGCTTTAAATGAATCCCTAAAAACATCTGCTACCGTATGTGCTGTAGATCTGTATAAGGGGGGGCACTGGGCTACTGCTAAAGAAATACTAAAATCCTATCATGTTGATTTATGGGTTGTTTCTGCTGGTCTTGGCCTGCTTCACTATACTGATCAAGTCGTACCCTATAAAGCAACATTTGCGATCGGGTATGATGAATCAATACCGCTATACTCTCGTGAATATGTAGGGAAATCTTTCCATAGAACATGGTGGAAAGAATTAACAGAGAGATCTCCATTCATTTCTGAGCATCCTTCATCAATTAAAAATTTGATGAAAAAAAACAAGGATCACTATTATATTATTTGTGGTTCTCCTGATTATATCAATGCCATTGAATTAGATATCATTAATGGTCTTGAGTATCTGGTTGATTCTAAAAAGCAATTGCTAATTATCACATCAAAGGTAATTAACGACAGGCTGATGAGTTATTTATTTAAAACTAACCATGATATGGCTCAATGGTTAAAGTGCAATATGCTCATGCTAAATGTTAGTATGGCAAAACATATTATTCGTGAGTTTACTGAAAGAGGCTTGGATAATTTAAGTGATTTTTCTCACAGGTTATCAACTGAATTAAACGAATTGCCTGCGCGAGAAGTAAAAAAAGGAATTAGACGTAGTTCTGAAGAAGTTAAGTTGTACATTTTGAAAATTTTGCAACATCAACCAAGTATCAGTGCAACACAGGCCCTGCGCGAGTTTCGTGACTCAGGGAATTCATTCGAGGAAAAGCGGTTCCGTGCGATTTTCAAGAGTTTGACGGGTAGCAAAGCTTGATGCCACTGGTCAGGTTTTCATGATAGAATCTTCCGTTTTTTGAGGCTTTGCAGTGGCGTCACAGGAGAGTAAGTTGTCGAAGCTTAAATATTTTTTCCCGGATAGTCAGGATTTTATAGATCCTAGTTTCGACTTCTTCCATGAAACGCGAAACGAACATCGCGTTCGTCAGCGTGACGATCATTATCCACATGAGGTATTTTCTCGGCCTTATGACGGCATGCTGGTTTCGAAAGCAGTAGTTGACGGTCTTGGCAGTGGAGAAAGTAAATATACGCGAGCCCAGCGCTTACGCTACTTCCGTAATGGCATGAAGCATTTCTTCCGCTTGCCGGAAAATATGGAAACTATGGGTGATTGCGGAGCCTTCACCTATGTTAACCAAGATGTGCCGCCATACCGAGTGGAAGAGGTCATTGAATTCTACGAAACCTCCCGATTTAACCATGGTGTTTCTCTTGATCATATTGTTTTTGGCTATGAGAAACCTGGTGAGATATTCAGTGGAGAAGTGTTGGCTGAATGTCGTCGACGTCAGGATATCACGCTGACCTTGGCTCAAGAGTTTTTAAACAAGTCTCAAAAGTCCTGCTTCACCGCCTTTGGCGTTGCACATGGATGGAGCAAAACCTCCTACCGTCAGTCAGTAGAGGCTCTGCTGGCCATGGGATACAAAAATATCACCATGGGGGGGATGGTGCCGTTGAAAACGGCGCAGATCCTTGAGACTCTCGAAGAGATTAAACCGCTGCTGAAAAGTGATACACGTGTTCACTTGTTAGGTATTGCTCGTCCAGAGAGTTTCGCCGACTTTATTAAGTTTGGTGTGACCAGTATTGACTCGACCACACCGCTGCAGCAGGCCTTCAAAGATCGGAAAAATAACTACCACACGCCTGATGGCCCAGCCTATACCGCTGTGCGTGTCCCTCAGTTTGATGCGAATCCAAGTTTGAGTCGCAAAATTAAATCTGGTGTGATTGATCAGGATATTGCGCGGCATCTTGAAAAGGATGCCATGAATGCCCTGTTCGAATACGATAAAGGGGCTTTGTCCCTTGAGAAGGCGCTGGAAACGGTACTGGCATATGAACGTCTTCATTCGGGCGAGAAAGAAGCCGAAAAAATCCGTGCTGACTACGAACGTACGCTGGGTGATCGTCCATGGAAGCAATGCAAGTGCAATATCTGCAAGGCAATTGGCATCAACGTCATCATTTTCCGCGGCGCAGAACGCAACCGTCGCCGCGGTTTCCATAATATTCAGGTGTTGTACAACCGTTTACAGCACACATTGTCATTACGCTCAGAGGAACTGTCATGAGTGAATATCGTGTTCCCGCCCTGCGAATCCGACAGGGTGAGGAGAGGCAACTCTATAGCCTTGCGATAGAAGGTAAACAGATCAGCAAAATTGCAGCGATTTCCCGTATTCGTCGCGGCGAAGAGAATTTGGTTGGCTATCAGCGTCCAGAAGTACGTAACCATATTCGCGAAATTCAGCGCTATATTGAGAGCGCAAACCCGATGATACCAAACCCGGTGATTATCGCTTTTGATAAGCGTGTGCGTTTTGAACCACTTACAGAAAATGGCGACATGGGGCATCTGGTAATACCTTTCTCCGAAGATAAGGATTTTGAGAAGCCAGGTTTTATTGTGGATGGTCAACAACGTACCGCTGCTTTGCGGGATGCGGAAATCGACTCGTTTATGATGCCGGTATCTGCATTTATCGCTAATGATGCAGAAGAACAGCGTGAACAGTTCATGCTGGTTAACTCCACAAAACCGTTGCCCAAAACGTTGTTATACGAACTGGCACCGCATACCCACGGTCGTTTGCCATCCGATCTGCAAATGCGTAAGTTTCCTTCACTGCTGACTCAACGACTGAACTTCGGCGAAGGTCCACTTGCAGGGCGCATCAAAACGGCGACCAATCCTGATGGGGTTATTGCTGACAACTCGATGATCAAAATGATCGATGCCAGTCTTCGCGAGGGAGCATTGTATCGCTTCCGTGACCCGGCGACAGGGTTGGGGGATGAAGGGAAAATGGTGAAACTACTGAATAACTTCTGGTCGGCTGTGGAAACTGTCTTTACTGATGACTGGGATAAAAAACCTCGTTATTCCCGCTTGCTACATGGCGTTGGTATTCTTGCGCTTGGCAGCTTGATGGATGAAATCGATCAGGTTCATCAGGACTATAAAGGTGAACCAGGCTGGACTGAGATCCCTTCCTATACTCGTTTTGTCGAAGAGTTAAACCGTATTAAGCCGCTTTGTGCATGGAGTAGTGGCGTGTGGAACTTCGGCACAGATATTGATGGGCAGCCTGTTGTTCGTAAATGGAATGAGCTGCAGAATCTTTCAAAAGATATATCTTTGGTTACTGATTATCTGGTAACCAATTATATTAAAGTAGCTAATGCTGACATTTAAAATTTAAGTTAAATCTAAAGCCTCATATTGTTAAATGGAGGCTTTATTTTTTTAATGAAATAATTTCATGGTGAAACTAGTGGGAATGTAGATAAGGGGTATTTAACTTTTTTTAATTTGACTGTATTAACTGATTGATTTAAATATCTAAATTTTGTGACCGAGATCACCTACCAATTTACGTAGTGGCCCGACCTCTCCCTTCTGCAGATTTGCTTCATTGGCCCATTCGCCGTATATTCATTATAGATTCATTCGTGTTTTGCGAATTACTTTCACTTCCTGACTGTTTAAAAATCATAATGACTACACATACTGTCGCGTTTTCTGAAGGTGACCTGGTAATATCGCCATTATTTGACGGTATTGCTAAAATTGTGAGTATTCTCTCAACTGAGCGTGCCGAGATTGCCTGGTTCTACTCTCCTTTAGAGGAGGAGATTAACCGTCAGGAGGTGGATATCCGCGCACTGACGGCAGCGACGCTCTATGAAGAAAGCACCGTTTATTTTCGCTCTCCTGATAGCGGAATCTGGTGCCGAGGCCGCTATGGCGGGCCCCGACCGAATAATAAGCACTTACTGATTATTCGCTCTGGCGATCACGCGGTCGTTGATCTAGCAGAGATGTACTATCCCAACTATGGGCAGGGGCAGGCGATGAACCCGGCTCATTTTCTGGCGGCCCGTTCAAATGATGCCCCCTATTTCTATCCGCTGAGAGAGCGATTCATTAGCGCCTGGGTTAACCAACGGGCGGCCTGTCGTTCAATGTCTTCTCTTATCAGCAGTCGCGTCGAGATAGAACCGCATCAGATTGCGGTTGTACGACGGATTTTGCAGGATCCGAATCCTAAATACTTGCTGGCTGATGAAGTTGGATTGGGTAAAACCATCGAAGCCGGGTTTGTGATCCGTGAGCACGTGCTGGAGTGCAAACTTGATGCTCGAGTGCTAGTCGTGGTGCCTGGCGCCCTGCACGGGCAGTGGATGCAGGAGTTGATTGACCGTTTTGCGCTGCAGGATGTGATGCGTGGCGGGCGTCATCATCAGATTCGTCTGTGCCAACCTGATGAGATTGACGATCCTGAACTGCTCGACTGGCGCCCAACGCTGGTCGTGATTGATGAAGCGCACCAGTTAGCCGCACTCGCCTGGTCTCACGATGCTGGCGACCGCGCGCAATATCAGGCGATGGCGGTCTTGTGCCATCAGGCGCACATCGCGCTGATTCTGTCCGGGACACCGATGCATGGTAACGAGCGTAACTTCCTGGCGATGCTGCACTGTATCAGTCCGCAGGCATGGCAACTCAACCAGCAGGGCGTCGAGAAATTTATGCAGCGCGTGTCCGAGCGTGAGCGATTAGGCGGGATCTACAGCGCCCTGACGCCAGACACCCCGAACATGATGCTGGAAGAAAGTCTGAATGAATTGAGCGATTTGTTCGCGGATGATGCCCGTTTGCAGGCATTGATCGACACGTTACGCCCGCACGTGGACTTCTTTGCGCCTGATGAAAGCGCAGAACGAACGGAAAGCATTCTGGCGCTACGCTACTGGATCGGGGAGCACTATCGCCTGTTTCATCGCCTGCTGCGCAACCGTCGTGAAGATCCTTCGCTCATCTGCCTGTTCCCAGGGCTGGACGGTCTGGAAAAAGTCACCTGGCCGGTCAGCGCCGAACAGGTCACGCTGGATGAAATCCTTGAAGCCTACCGCGAGGCTTCTCTGCGCAACCCTGAACGTTATCGGCATCTGAATGCCGATATGTTGGCTGACTGGGTGGATGCGCTGTTCCTCAGTCCGTTGACTCTATCTCGCCGCGCTAAAGAGTGCCAGACCATTGGTGCCGGCAGCGACGAGGAATTCCGTTTCCTCGAACAAATTATTGAGGTGGCTCAGCAGGAGCAACGTGCAAAAGATACGGTGTTAATGGCATCCTTAACCCGCTGGTTTGAAACCAATCCAGAAGGTAAGGCGGTAATCTTCTGCAGTGAAAACCCGGAAGCCGCACACCTGTCCACCAAACTGGCGATTCAGGCACCCTGGCAGGTCGTTCGTCATACGCCTGAGGTGCTTTTGCAAACGGAACTGCTGGATGACACCTGGCAGGTACTGATTTGCGATAAACGGGGTGAAGATGGACTGAACCTGCACGGCAAGCGTCGCCTGGCCATTCACTATAGCGTAAGCCGCGACTTCAACCGGTTTGAGCAGCGACTGGGACGTTTTAACCGTTACTGCGGTAACCTTCACGTTAAGCCGGTGAAAAGTCTGGTGCTATTGCCGGAGCGTGAAGGCCTGACTGCCGACTGGTTGACGCTGCTGGATGAGGGGACCGGACTGTTCAAGCGCAGCGTTGCCAGCCTGCAGTTTGTTCTGACGGAACAACTCGATGCCGTCTGGCGAGACTACGCCAACCAGGGGCCTGCGGTATTCCGTGAAAAAATCGCACATCTGGCTGGTGAAGACGGCTTTGTTAATCAGGAACGTAAGCGGGTATTGGCGCAGGAGAACCTGCTGTCGATGGAGCACGAGGTGATTGCGGCTCGTGAGTTCTCCGAGCAACTGGCGGATAAAGAAGAAGATGCCGATGCTCAGGCTGCCGATATGCTGAGGTGGATACGCAATGCGCTGGGCTTCAAGCGTGAGAAATATGAAGAAGGCGGTTTCCGCCTGTGCTTTGAACGCGGACAGAATCAGCGTCAGACGCTGGTCGATGTGAAAACCTTTGTCGACAACTGCCTGATCGGGCTCGATTTTTCGGAAGGATATCCGCCATCGACAGCGATGATGAGCTTGTCGCGTACGGAGGCGAGCAGCCACAAGCTGGTGTATCCATTACGCTATGGTCAGCCCTTCGTGGAAACGGTCTGGCAGCTCATGCAGGCCGATCCGCGGGGCGCCACGATGGCGCTGCTGCGGGTGTTGACCTCTCTCCCTCTAAAGCAGCCGCGCACCTATTTTCATTTCCAGTGGTTAACCGAAGCGCAGCACGACGGTGAGGATTCTCTGACGGCGCAGCGCAGTGGCGATGAGCGCTTCAGCCCGGTGGTGAATCAATTCTGGCTGGATGACAGCGGGAACCGCGCGGAACCACAGATTGTCGTTTCCCTGCTGGATAAGCCATACGATGAGGACGGCAACGTGTTGTTCCAGGATATCAACCTGCGTGAAGAGGTGTGGACGCAAATGCCGGACTGGTTTGAACCGTTCAACTGGAAGGCTACCGTCCTTGCCGTGAAAGAGCAGGCCTACCAACAACTGCAGCAATCCTACGGCGAACAATCCGTGCGCCATCAGTTGCTGGCCGTGAAAGCGATAGTGCTTTGTACCCGGGACATGTTGTAAACGGACGCATAAATGGATACTCAGTGGCTACAACTCCGTGCGGTGCTGAACGGCGAGCACGATGAAAAAGACGGGATTAGCGGGCAATTTTTTACCCGCCTCCTGTACTGTCTGGACGATGATCAGGCTGGAGAGAGCGACCGCCTGCATGCGTTCTATGATGCTTTGCAGTGCGCTCGGGTGCACGGTCTGGTTCCGTTAATGCTTCCGTATCGGCATCTAACGGAAAATGCCGCACTGAGCCGTTTTGGTCTGTACCGGCATCGGGATTATCCCGGCGAACTCCTGCTGGAGCGTGGTGCTGAAGCGCTGGATGCGAATTTGCTTGCGGTATGGCAGGGAGAAAAGCGCCGTTTTCTTGAGTCTCCTCCCCTGGATACGATTCTCCCCGCTGTACTCAATGATCCGCGTTACACGCACTACACCTCCGTCGGGCAGCAGCAGGCGGTGCGTACGGTACTGACCAGCCCGCAGGATAAGACGCTGTTGGTGAATCTGCCTACTGGGGCGGGGAAAACCTTTGTTATTCATGCCCAGATGCTGACATCACCCCGCCGGCACCTGACGCTGGTGATTGTCCCTACCGTGGCGTTGGCGATTGAACAAGCGCTGCGTGCGAAAGAGGTGATGCAGCGGGCAGGCGAGGATCACGGCGGGAGTTACGTCTGGCATAGTGGGCTTGGCCCCGAGGCGCGCAGTGAGATGAAGGCGCGACTGGCTGCGGGCGAGCAGCGGGTGCTGTTTTGCTCCCCAGAGGCGGCAACCGGTGGGCTGCTGCTGCAACTCTTTTCACTGGCCCAGCGCGGCCTGCTTGGCGCGGTGATGGTGGACGAAGCGCACCTGATCGATCAGTGGGGGGCGGAATTCCGCCCAGAGTTTCAGTTGCTGGCACCGCTGGTGAAATCGCTGATGGCGACCTCACCGGATCCCATCAAAGTGGTTCTGCTGTCCGCGACCTTCAGCCAAAGTACGCAGGATACGTTAAAAGCGCTGTTTGCGAGTTCACGTGCGGACGCCGTTATTGATATTAACGGTAGTTTTTTGCGCCCGGAGCCCGCCTGGTTTGTCAGCGAAGCCGCTCACTATGACGATTATCTGGTTCAGGTGGAAGCAGCCATCGCTCGTCTGCCGGCGCCGATGATTATTTACACCACTGAAGTGGAGCAGGCGAAGTTCTGGCATCAGTACCTGCGTGAACGTGGCTACCGCCGCTGCGGTTTGTTCCATGGCGCCACCCCAATGCATGAACGCGAAGGACTGATTCATGCCTGGCGTGACGATGCGCTGGATATCATGATCGCCACGTCGGCCTTCGGCGTAGGGATGGACAAAAGCAATGTCCGCACGGTGCTGCATGTGGCGGTGCCGGAAAACCTCGATCGCCTCTATCAGGAAAGCGGTCGTGGCGGGCGTGACGGCAACGCTTCGGTTGCCCAGATTATTTTCTACCATCAGCAGTTGCGGGTGGCGCGCACCTTAAACCGCACCAAATTGATTGGCGCTGGTAAGGGCTTCTTGCGCTGGTCGAAAATGCACCAGCATCGTAAACAACATCGGCCAGGCTTCTTTACCGTGCCGTTACGGGCTAAGCACCACGATATCCGTATGGATTCACAGGGTAACGTCGACTGGAACCTGCGTACCCTGCTATTGATGCAGCGAGCCGGGTTTATCGATATCGCCTACCCCGCGCCGGATTTAAGCACTATCAGCGCGGACGAGCGCGATGATGAGAAGGTGCAGGCCTGGTTCGACGACTATTTCAGCCATATTCAGGTTTCTGTTCGCCGTGACGGGCATCTCGATGAAACGCAGTGGCAAGCCGGCATTCAGGCGCATCGTGCACATGAACTCTCCATGCGCCAGCGCGGCTTTAGCGTGCTGAGCGAATGGTTAAACAATTTGTCTAACCCGCTGTGCCAGCAGTTAGCCGAGTTTTATACCCTTGACGGCTACGTACCCGAGCAGGCGTGTGGCGGGTGCCCTGCCTGCCGTGAGCAGGGGCGGCCGCCGTTTACTCCTACTCTTGGGCGAATCGCTCATGTTATCGGCAATGTTTCACATGCGTCAGTGGGATACGATCGGCGCGTGCGCTACCAGACCACTCTGACCAGCCGACTGCTGCTGCGTCAGTGGACAGACTGGGTCGCGCGCCTGCTGGCCGGTCAACAGGTTCAGGCGATCCGGGCAAGTCAGAGTACGTTGAGCCTGTTGAGCGCGGTGCTGCCCGCCGGGCTACCGTTCTGGTGCTCGCTGGCGCCTGATGAAGAGAACAACCGCTGGCATGAACTGGTGTTGGTTCTTCCTGGGGAAGCCCTGCCTGAGCTGGATATTTTTGCCAGCATCAACCGAATTATCGTCGCCCCTGAACAGTTGCAGGAGCCGGGCTATCGTGGTCGCCGATGGTGGGAAGTCGATCAGGGCGCCGTGACGTTAGAACAATTTCAAAGGAGCATTTTCTAGTGGCAATCACAAACAACGCCGCCGCAGGAAGCCAGATTCGTCTGCTGTGTATGATCGATCGTGTGCTGAACAGACGGATGGGGGAGCCGATTTCTAAGACGGCATTGGTCGACCTGCTCAGGCCAGAGATGCTGCCTGGGTCTACCGGAGCGAGTAAAAGGCTGCCTGTTGAAATTTCGTTCTGGGCTAAAGAGGGGCTGTGGAAGGTGGAAGAGGCCGGCCTTAGCCAGCAGTCGCCGCTGTGCAGCGAACGCGATCTGCCGAGCCGTGTGCTGCGCACCCTGATCAACACCGAAAAGACGGTCCCGCTGCTGACGGGGACCCGCGGCCAACCGTTTTTAATGAGCGTGACCTCGGTGCTGGCGCAGGATAAATATACCCTGCGCGGCAATGGACTACTGACCAAAGATGCCGTGCCAACGGCGGTCGGGCCGATGATTAACGATAAAATGGCTGGCGTGGGGCGACGTAATCTTAACACCAGTAACGAAGCGGAACCGTTCCTTGATTACGCCTACTTCCTCGGTTTTACCGAGCCGTATCTGGATGGCTGGGTGATGGACCCTACGCGTGCGATTGAAGGGGTGCTGGATAACCTGCAACTGGCCCCGGCCACGCCAATTCAACAGTTCCTTGATCGGCTGGCGGAGCAATTACCGATGCTGGACCGAGGAAAATACCGTGAGCTCGTTGAACCGCTGATTATCGCCGAAAACTGGCAGTCGCTGGAGGGGCGTATCATCAGCGCATCGCTGAGTCAGGCGTTACTGCGCCTTGAACTGACCATGCAGTTAACGTTCAACACCCTATCTGATGATCCTGATGACTGGATACTGCAGGACACGGACGGCTCTCAGCGTCGTATCAGTACCGTTAGCCTCGGGGAGGCACGAAAATGAAGATGATGGAATACTGGCCTTCCTCGCAAAATATTATCGATTGTATCCGCACCGAGGCGGAAGAGTTGGCGGAACATACGCTGCTGGCCGTGCACCAACCGGTTCGCCTGCTGCGCATGGATAAAGACGGCAACAGGCAAGGGTACGGTAAGGAAGAGGATCTACTAAACCATTTCCTCGCCACCCCGCGTCCTATCCCTATTGTGGGCAAGGCCGGCGTCGGCAAATCGCATATCATTCGCTGGCTCGATGCCAAGCTGCGCCTGCGCCCGGAATATAAAAATAACCAATGGCATATCGTGCGTATTCCCAAAAGCGCCAGCCTGCGCGAAGTACTGACGCTGATGCTCAAAGGGCTGGAAGGGCAGATTTTTGATGAAGCCCGGGAAGACATCAACAAAGTGTCAGAAAAGCGTACGCCTCGCGAGATTGCCGAGTGGCTGTTGATGCTGATGGGCCAGGAGTTGCGTAACCTCCATGAGCGCAACAAGCTGGATATGGAAGCGCTCAAAAAACGGATGCAAGGTTGTTCGCCTGAGCAGCAGCATATGATGAAGCCGGAAGCGATCCGCCTGCAAAAAATCAACGTGCATGCGGAAGATAAAGCGCTGGCGACGCTGATCAACGACACCTATTTCAAACAGTTTTTGCTAAAAGACGAGCACTGCCTTTTCCGTCTGGCCAGCCGCCTGACCAATGGTGCAAACAGCAACGATCTGGACGAAGGGGAGCAGCAGCTTCAGGCCAGCGATCTGGACTTCAGCTTTAACATCAATGACCTCAGCTTACCGGCGCGTCAGTACATCCAGAAAAGCCGCCTCAACACCCATGAGGATGGGCGTAAAGATGCTTCGGAGATCCTGAATCTGGTACTGGGAAAAGCGACACAGGCGCTGTTCAACCAACTCTTCAACTTCCGGGGACGCAGCTTTTCCGATCTGTTCACCCAAATCCGTGAAGCGCTGCATGAAAAGCAGATGACGCTGATGGTGTTGGTTGAGGACATGTCGCTGATCACGGCCATTGAAGATGTGCTGATCGACAGCCTTGAGAGGGAAGGTATCCGTGACGGTAAAGCGGTGCTCTGCCCGGTGTGCTCCGCGATTGCGGTCACCGATGGTTATCAGGGCTATGCTCGTCGTCGTCAGGGGATGCTGGACCGCGCGAAAGGCGAGTGGGTGATTGAAGAAGTGGGGGGCGGTCGCGAAGAGACCCGGCAGCGTATCGTCGATTTTTGCGGCCGCTATATCAACGCCGCCCGTTTTGGCAGCGAGGCCTTACTGCAGCGTTGGGAAAGTACCGAGGATAAATCGCACTGGCCGCCAGACTGGGAAGCAACCGCTGATGGCGATGAAATGGTTGAAGTTTTTGGCCGCAGTAGCCAGGGGTTCTCGCTGTTTCCCTTCAATGCTCGCGCGATTCACGCGCTGGCGGAAAGCTTCTGCCGCGACGATCGCAATGAGTTGAAATTCAATCCCCGTCAGATCATTAACCAGTTGCTGCTGCGGGTGCTGCAGCATTGCCGTCGTGACGCCGAAGAGGAGCACTTCCCGCCGGCACGTCTGGCCGATATTGCAGCTCCGGCGGGACTGCGTAGTTGGCTGTTCCGTCAGGGGTTGGTGGACGTTGAACGCGCGGAGTCCGTGGTAGCGCTGTGGGGATATCCGGCGAATTCCGGATCGACCCTGAGCAGCGCGCTGCCGCCTGATGTCGCCCGTACTTTTGATTTCGCTGATCTGGCTCAGGTGTTGGAAAACACCAAGAGTGAGCCCGTTGGGGAAACTCCGTCTGAACCACCAAGCATCCATAGCCAAGAAGTTAAAGAAGACGTTAAGAAAAAGAAAGTCGTCAACGAGAAGCCGACCCCCGCGCCACAAGCGGTGCCCGAGGATAAAGACACGCTGGCGATCAGAGAACTGGATGCCGCCGTGGGCGACTGGATGCTCAAAGGGGTCAAGCTGGATCGCGATTCTGCGCGCTTTATCCGCGCAGCTTTAGCTTATTTCTTTGAAAAGCGGGTCGTTTTTTCCTGGGCGGGGACAAGTACACGACCAACGCTGTATGCCGGTAATACGGGGTTTGTGAATATTGAACTGCCTGAAGCACAGGGTAACCGTGGCGTACACGTTGTGAAATTTATTCCACAATCGGAATACGAAAAGCGTTCCGTGATCCTGACGGATGCCGCAATGGCGCTGGCCCGCTTTGGCTACTATCGGGAAACGAAGGGAAAAACCGAAGATTGGAGCTATCCGCAGGGTAAAGAGGACTATCTGGTTATCCAGAGCTTCTGCGATCGCTGGGTTAGCTATGCGCTGGCGGAGTTGGTTAAACATAAGCGCAACGATCTGCCGCTGCTGCTGGGCGAACACCTTAAGCTCGCTCGCTCGCTGGGCATGAAAACCAGCGGTGGGGTGACTGAGATGCTGGGGCGACTGCTGCAAAAAAGCGCCGCGCTGAAAAAACAGTTCCGCACCGGCCTGACGCCATCGATTATCGAACTCCGTAAGGACGCCCTCGCGCGCTGGGATGAAGCTCAGGCTAACTGGTTGTCGCTGGTGGCGCTAAACGATCATGCGCTGGAAGGCGATGTGTTGCACACCGCACTGCAAACGGCGATGAAAGCGAAACCGGACGGCAGCCTGGCGTCGGTTGTGAAAAAATCACTGTCTGAAATTCGTTCGGAGGTGGGCGCGGCCGAGCTATTCGCGGACTGTAAAAATGCGGATGATTTTGCTGACCTCATCAGCGGTATGACCCAGCAAGTGAAGTCGCTGGCGGACAGCGGTGACTATCCCGCTGATATGACGCCTGACAGCCTCACTCTGATGGAATCTCTTACCGGGCTCACCGAAGGCGGCGTATGGCTGACCATTACTAAATTGCGAGGCATTACGCAATCGGAAGATACGCAACGTCAATGGCAGTCACTTTGTGAACTGGACGGTGCCTTAATTACCCGGCTAATGATCGCGATGCAGTACTGGCAACTGATGTATAAACGGGTATCTGGCGCGATCGCCGCCTACAACAATAGCCACGGCGGGCACCGGATTAACGAATGTCGGGCTCAGATTGACACCACGCTGCAGGAACTCGATCTGGTTCTGGAGGAGTTGCAGCAGGCCGCAGGGAAACATGATGACAACGCTTAAGACACAGCTTGCCGGATTACGGGAGCAGTACCAGTTAAAAGAGCAGCTGCAATCCATGCAGGATGTCTACGAACAGTACCGGACGATCCGCGATAGGTTGCTGGATGTCGCCGAGCCGCTGCAAAAAGCCTGCGCTCAGCTGAAGGTACTGAAAACACTGCCAGAATTGCAGGAGCAGCTCGATTTCCAGGAAAATGCCGCCGCATTTTTTGGTGTGCGGGCTGAACTGCAGGCCTTGACCGCAAGCTTCAAAGACAGCGGAGAGCGCATCGAACAGAACGGTCTGGGCGAACTGCTGGTCCGCCTGTCGGGCGTGCATGATCGTATCAGCGAGAAAGTCGTGCAGGCCTGGGCGGCGTTTGTGGCAGAACTGGAAGCGCGCGCGGTGCTCGCGCCCGTCTTTCTTGAGCAGCAGAAAACGCTCGGCAACACCATGGCGTACACCAGCTACCGTAACGCCCTTGATAACTTTAATCGCCAGAAGACCAGCGCGCCGGATAGCCAGGCGGTTGTCAAAAAGCTACAGGGGTACTGCGACGAGATGGTTGAACTGAAAAAGGGGATGGAATTCAACGCTCCTGATGATGTTCTGCGATTCTTCGATGCTCTCGATAAACAACATCAGGCCTCACTGGCGCTGCTGACGCCAGAGGTGCTGTCCTGGCTAAAAGAAAAAGCGCTGCTCCAGTCCTTCAACGTTACCCGTAAGAGAATGATGTGATGGCGGAAGTCGAACTATCTCTACTGCATCGCGTGCTGGATGCGCTGGAAGAGCAGGAAAATGTGCTGCTGGTATGGGGTGATACCGGCGGTTTTTTTAATCTCGAGGAACTGCTGGAGATTATTGCTCGGATAGCGCCTGATGACGATCCTGAAGAGGTGCTGGAGGGGTTGCTGGATACCGGGATGCTAATCCAGGTGCCCCATATTAGTGGTCGGCCGGTCTGGCGCACCCGCATGGGGGAAACGGTACATCTGCTGCGTAACCTACGTCAGTGGATGCCCAATAAGTCGCTGGAAGAGAGTAAAACGCTGGTCTCTGATTATCGCTTTATTCGCCGTCCGCGTAGCTATCCGCAGCGCGTTGCTGAACCGGAAGCATTGATCGCTGACTGGAAGATGCGGCTGAAACTGAGCCCGAGTATGTGCGAGATCATGCGGCAGGCGCTGGCATCCGCGAAGCCGTTTCGGCTGGCGAAGTTCCAAGCACGCTCAACTGAGCGCATCATCCAGCACTGGCGCATGCATCAGGGCAACAGCAAAACCGCCAGTGCGACCATCGTCTGTGCCGGTACGGGGAGTGGTAAAACCCTGTCGTTCTATCTTCCTGCACTCACCAGCCTTGCGGATGAGATCTGCCGTAATTCTGCGCGCAAGGTGCGTATTCTGGCGATCTACCCGCGCACAGAGTTGCTTAAAGATCAGTTCGCTGAGACGTTTGCCCAGTGCCGTAAGCTGGATGGATACATGCAGGCCAATGCGGGGCGCAAAATCCGTATTGCCGCATTCTTCGGCGATACGCCAGTAAAGGCGGAGTGGAGTAGAAAAGACGTCAAAGGCAAATCAGGCCTGCCCTTCGGGCTGATGAAATGCCAGCAGCCCCATCCGCAAGACCCGCAGCAGCAATGCGGTGGCACACTGGAATGGCGACGCGATGATATCTTCTCTCTTCATGAAGTGCTGACCTGTACCCAGTGCCATCATCAACTGGATGACAGCGAGATCCTGCTCACTCGCAGTACCCAACAGGCCAAAGGCAACGGGCCAGATATTCTGTTTACCACCACGGAAATGCTCAACCTTCAGATGAACTCCGACTGGAGCAACCATCTGTTTGGCGTGGGGGAAGGTCAAGGGCCGACGCTAGTCCTGCTGGATGAAGTTCATACCTACAGCGGTACGACCGGAGCGCAAACGGCGCTTTTGTTGCGCCGCTGGATGCAGCGTACGGACTGCCTGCCGCACTTCGTGGGGCTATCCGCTACCCTGGCGGATGCTCAGCATTTCTTCGCGAATCTGGTGGGGGCTCCCGAAGAAGAGGTGGCCCTTATTGAACCCGAACCGGATGACATGATCGAAGAGGGGGCCGAGTACCTGCTGGCGCTGCGCGGTGATCCGGTATCTGAGACGGCGTTACTGTCTACCACCATTCAGGCCACGATGCTGATGTCCCGCATGCTGGACTGCGATGCGGATAAATCCAGAGGTACGTGGGGCACGAAAACCTTTATTTTTACCGATACCCTCGACGGTAATAACCGCCTCTATCACGACCTCAGCGATGCGGAAGGCTGGGAAACGACGATCCCTCCACGTATCGATCACGCCCCGCTGGCGGCGCTGCGTAACCCGTACGATTTCAGAAGCGATGAACGTACAAAGATCGAACTGGGCCAGAACTGGAAAGCGGCGATGGATATCGGCCATGATCTCTCTCAGAACAAGGTGATTTCACGCACGTCAAGCCAGGATGCCGGGGTCAATGCGCAGGCGGATGTCGTGGTTGCCACTTCATCGCTGGAAGTGGGGTATAACGATCCTCTGGTCGGTGCCGTTTTGCAGCATAAGGCGCCGAACGATGTAGCCTCTTATCTGCAGCGTAAAGGGCGTGCCGGTCGCCCTCGCGGTATGCGTCCGTGGATGCTGGTGGTGCTATCTGAATTTGGCCGCGACCGGGTCGCATTCCAGCGCTACGAAGGGTTGATGAACCCTGAGATCAAACGCCAGGGGCTGCCGCTGGGTAACCAACATGTACAGAAGATGCAGGCAGCGATGGCGACGCTCGACTGGATTAGCAAGACCGGGTCATTCAAGGATGTCTGCGGCATGCTCAGGAAACCGGAGCGCGATTCGCAGAAATTTAAACGTTATTACACCCCGCTGATTACCCTGATTGAAGAGGTGCTAAAGGGGGGCAGAAAGCAGAATGAACTGATTCGCTATCTACAGGATGCGCTGCAACTGCCCGAAAATGCCATTCAGAGCATTCTCTGGAGCCCGCCGCGTTCGATTATGCTGGAGTTTCTACCAACCATTTTACGCAACCTGAAGTCACACTGGGCGGTGAATGGCGTTGAGTGGGCGGCCCTGCGCGCACCACAGGCTGATGACGACGGTGAGCAGTATAAAACGACCTCTCCCGCACCGGAATTTATTCCGCAAAACCTGTTTAGTGAACTGAATCTGCCGGAATTGGATATTCGTCTGATGCGCGGCCGCGATAATGTAGAACAGTGGGAAACGCTCTCTTTCTGGCAAGGAATGCGAGAGTTTGCCCCAGGACGACTGTCAAAGCGGTATGCGATTAGATCAAACAGCAGTACCGACTGGCTGGTACCTGAAACCTACGTGCCGGTGGCGACCGATGGCCGTCAGTACGTTGATTTTCCGGTAGCGGAGGCATTTGGCGACAGCTATCAGGAAGAGTGTACGGTGGAACACCATGGAAAGATGATCACGATCATTAAACCCATGAAGGTGCTGACGACACGTGCGGATATCCGCAAACTGACGGATAAAAGTAACGCTCAGTTGCAGTGGGCGTTGAGCTTAATCAACCCCCATGTTGCCCATCCGGATGGGGTACCAAAAGGTGCCTGGAAAGGCACGCTCTCTGACGTTACCTTTTTCAACCATCAGCATATGACTCCGCTGGAGCTCGTGCGTTTTTCAACGGCATCGCAGGCATCGATACGCTTCCAGAATCGTGATCGGGCCCACGTTGAATTTAGCTGGGTGAAAGAGGGGGAAAAGGTCGGAGTAGGCAGTCGACAGTGGGTCGACGCCATGCGCCTGCGTTTTCGCCTCCCGAATGAAAATGTCCTGAGCTTGCTACAGCAAGACGATATTCTGCGTGGCCTGCGGCCGGTTTATTTCCAGCATACAGTCAGACAATTTCCGGAATTTGAGTTCGACAGTTTTAAAGCTGATTGGGTGATTGAATGCTTTATGACGCTGTTGGCCGAAACGCTGGCGGCGGGAAGCAGTGCCTCCGTTGTCTCAGCGCTGCGAGTCATGGGGACAGCGCAAGGGATGGAGAGGCTCGTTGATATTCCTGCGAGCCTGTTCCAGCCTGATGCCAACAACGCCAACGGTGGCGATCAGGCGCTGCAGCTTAACTTACGTGAACTGCTGATTCGTCCGGAGATCCAACAGTTGCTGCTCGATTGCGCCGATGCGCTATGGAAGCCGGTAGACGAGCTTGAGGGCTTTGTTGACTGGGCGCGCCAGGTGCTGGCGGATACTCTGGCAGCTGGTGTCCAACAGACGTTGAGCACACACCTTCCGGACGTTGATGAACGCGCGGTGGTGACCGATTCCCTCTGGTCGAAAGATTCTCGAACCGGGGAAGAAATACTGGAAATCTGGCTCTGTGAAATTGAATCAGGTGGCAGTGGGATCCTGATCAGGCTGCAGCAAAAATGGGCGGAAGATCCCGTCACCTTCCTGAATGTATTGGTGCGAAATCTTTCTGCCAGTGACTATGAGCAGATCGATTATGACCTGCGCATGGTGCTGGCGCTGCTTCAAACCGATGAGACGTTGCGCCAGGCCGTAAGGGACGTGCGCGAGGCCAGTAATATGGACGCGCGTCGAGAGGCGAATAAAAATCTGCATCTGCAGCTTTCACGCCGCGGTTTTCGCCTGTCCCATAGCTTCACTACGGTACTGTATTCGCGTCTGCTGCGAGCTGGCAGCGGGGATGACACTGATGACCAGCTTCACCAGCTGCTGACGGAGTGGACCTCGCTTGAGGCGCTGTCTGGCGTTGAGTTTACGCTGAATACGATGGCGCACGCGCTGGCCGTTAAGGCCCGAGGGGCGGATTCAGAAGCGGCGGTTATCTTTGGCTTGCAGTGCCGGAATCAGAATTTACTATGGCCGCGTGGGTACACGATTCGTCAGGCTGAGCTTGGTTTCTATAATATGTTCTGCTCGCGTGCCGTGGTGACTGAACGCCTGTTGGCGGGGGCGCTGTTCAGCGAGCGCATTGAAAAACTGTCTCTCGTTCGGCCCGACTGGTTAGCATTGTTACATGTCGCGCTGCGTAAAAACGGGCGTGCAGAGCTGATTCTGCCTCGAGAGCAGCTTAGCCAGCTCCATCAAGTGATAACGACGGTGCAGCTTGAAGCCGTTGATCATCTGGGCCTTTTGCTGTATCCGCGCTTGGGTGAGGTCCGACGTGAGCAGGATCAGTTGATATTACGTATTGAACTCGCGGAGATGGTGCAATGACAACGAAAGCCAACCAGCGCCAGATTTTCCTCCACGGCGCGACCGGGCAGCGAGTCCTTAGAGAGGTGCTGAGCGCGCAGCTGGTGGGATTGATTCTGCAGCCTGAACCTATCTGGCTGGTATCTCCCTGGGTAAGCAACTTTATGCTATTGGATAATCGCGCCGGAAGCTGGGACAGCATTGAGCCGGCCTGGGGAGGGCGCGAGGTCGACTTTATAGAGTTGCTGGCCAGCGCCATCAACAACGGGGCGCAACTGTCGTTGGTGACGCGCGATTTACCGCAAAACCGCAGCTTTATGAAAGGGCTGGAGAATCGGCTCAATAGCCATGCGGAATACCGTCTGGAAATACGCGATCAACTGCATACCAAAGGGTTGTTAACGTCGCATTTCTTCCTGAAGGGCTCCATGAATTTTACGTGGAGCGGTGTCAATCGAAACGAAGAGTATGTCGAACTGAGCTGCGATCCGCATATGATCGGCGAGGCGATAACGGCATTCGAAAGTCAGTACCATTTTAGTGGATCACAGGAAGCGTTCTGATGCAGGCAGATTGGCTGGAAAAATTTTATGCTGACGATACATATCTGGATTTCGGTAAGGCGATGCGCGGGGAGTACAACACGCCGCAAATCAATACGCTAATCCAAAAGGCCAACGCGCAGCAGATGCCCTGCATCATTCCTTCAGCCCGCAAAGGGCGGACGGTATTTTATGGCCTGGCGCAAAACGGGCGCAGTCTTGAGGAATTGCGGCGGGTGCTGACGGCAGCGTTGGGCTCTGCGGATACGAGTGCGGATATCAAAATGCTCTATCACCCAACCGAGCCAGGGGAGCAATTGCTGCTTGAGCGATCTCCTAATGGGATCCTGTCTTTCCATTTTTTACAGGTTGCCGTGACAACGGCAGAAGAGGCCGCGAAGTTGCGGGGAGAGCGGACGAAAAGAGTTTATGCCATGCTGGAAACGGTCATGGAACTCTTCCGTCAACGACCGGTGCTGAATACGCTGATTAGCCGACAGACAGGGCGTATCCTGCGTGACTTTTACACTGCCTGTCATGCCCATGATGGAAAAGCCGCTGAGCTTTACCTGCAGGAGCTTCGGGGAAATCAGGCACTGTCGCCTCTGAACCTGCTGTTTCTCGAACTCCAGGGGATGGCTGCCTCGGCGAAATGGGAAGCGATACTGACCTTCCCCCGCCTGGACGTGCTGCTTCAGGGGCGAGTGCCTGAACGTATTCAGCGCCTGCTTTTGCGTTCGACCGGGCATTACATGATGAATGCCATTCAGAAGGCGAACTTCCCGGAGGATTTAAGGGATGGTGCCCGCCGACTGGCGCTTGATATGCTGCCGCTGTACAAAACAAAGCCAGGGTTTGCCCATCACGACAACTTCCTCCCGGATTGGCAGCTTTGGGCGATGGGGGCGGCACTGCTGGGCATTAATGGGTGGCAAACGGCTAGCCCTGTCCTGCAGCAGGGTTGGATTCAACAGGTTGAGGATTGGGCCAATGATGTCAGCGCGCTGCCAGTTGTTGCGCAGGATGCCGAACAGAAACTGATCCAGGCCCCGGTAGTGACGTTGTTGAGCGTTGACGATGCGATAGCCTTATTAGCCGAAGCCTTCATCGCGGACGTGGAGCGCGAGAGCGAAATTTTTGCTCAAATGAGCGCTATGCCAGAGGTCACGCAACAGGCGTTGCGGGCAACGCCGAAGTACTGGGACGCCTGGCTGGGGCTAAAGAAACGCTGTGAACCACAGGGTTATGGCTGGCATCATTGGCTGCTTGACGTTCAGCAGGCGACGGACAGCCAGCAGTATGAATCATTACGTCAGCAGTTGACGATACAGTATATGGACTGGCTCCCTGCGACCTTTGATGAGCAGCAGTGGATGCAACTGCTGGGCCAACAACCGACTGGCATGCTGGGTCAGGCGCTGCGTGACGGTTTACCTAACGTGCTGCAATGGCTTAATGAGTATGGCGTCAGCGTTTCCTCCTCTTTATGGTCAGAATGGCTGACGCTGCTTGCGCTGGAAGGTGTTAGTTCCGTTGAGGATGTCCGACTTGGCGGTATGATCCTTGATACGCTGCTTTCCGGTAGCTTCAGTCACAAGGAGTATCTTGACGCGCTTGACGCTATCGAGGAGCTGTGCGGGAAGAATGAATCATCACGTACGGTGGAGTACGCGCTTGATATTGCTGAGGTTCTGTATGATCGGGTGAGTGGCGATGATGCTCGCCGGTTACGCTACTGGGTGGGCGTTCAGGAGATGCTGGTGCGTCGTTGGGAAAGGCTTGACAACAGCATGCAGCTTTTGGCTCGCATGGTGGAACGACTCTACCTGGGTAATGACGCCGGCAACACCTTCCCGACGGAAATCACGCCAGCGGGGGTAGCCTCTCCGTTACATCGCGATCTCAGCGGGAAAAAACTGGTGATTTATAGCCTGACGGAAACCGCCGCCCGACGCGGTAGAGAGGCGCTGATGAAGTTGTATCCGGGGCTGTCTATTGAACTTAATGCTGATCATGTGGCCACGGATGCGCTGATCAATGTTGCGAGAAAAGCTGACTACTTTATCTTCACCAGCGGTAGCTCAAAACATCAGGCGTTTTATACGGTAACCAGTTGCCGCGAGGATATTATTTATCCGGCAGGCAAGGGAGCCTCAAGCATGGTTGCTGCCTTTATTCGAGAACTGGTCTGATTTAGCAAGGAATAGCACCTGCTATTCCTTGTCTATTATTCACCGCGATAAATGCAGCCTGCAGAGCATGTTTCTTTAACGACGACTGCGCTAAGGATTGGGAGTTTCGGCTTAATCTGATTCCAAATCCATTCAGCAAGCACTTCGCTGGTGGGATTCTCCAATCCAGGAATATCATTGAGATAGTAATGATCCAGGCGGTCTAGCGTCGGCTTGAAAATGGCCTTGAGTTCAGCGAAATCAATAATCCAGCCTGTGTGTTTATCAACTTCACCGGTAATCTCAAGGCGCACGACAAAGGAGTGTCCGTGTAGTCGGCCGCATTTATGGCCTTCCGGAACATTGGGAAGACGGTGTGCGGCTTCAAAACTGAAATCTTTGTATAATGTAGTATTCATGGTTACCTCATTTTTTTGTTATACAGTAACAATAACAGCTAGGATTTCCTAGTATTTCTGAGTTAGCCACCACTACCTTATTGATAGAAAAAATATTCAGCTCGAGCCTACTCGACCTGTTTTCGAGTGTGAGCCTATATGCAGGCTGAACATGAAACTAAATTACTGGTTAATGTGCCTTCCTCTGTGGGCCAAAGCGTTCTAGCAGGCTAAGCAACTGTTCGTGAACTTCGGTTCCATAATCAAACAGTCACGCATGCCCCTGCTGATAATTCGCCAGCACGTACAGAAGCAATAAAGGTTTATGCGGCGCGCGCTGTTCGCCTTTGCGCCAGATAGTGATGTCGGCAATTGCCTGTTCGAGAGTTCTGCTGGAAGCCATCGCGTTACGGAAGAAGGTAAATAATTGCGATGATGCTCGAAAAAACCAGACCAATCAACCCACAATCAACAAAAACATGAGCTTACCGCACACAACACTATTTCCTGAATCCCCCTCGCAAATTTCAAATTTACCCCGCACCAAACCGCTGTGTTTATATTCAGCACGGTATAATGAGCACCACAAATTACGCCGAACGGCAAAGGAAATATTGAAGAATATTTAATGAACAATTCGCGATATGAAGGTGCTGCAACACCCCCATACCGCTAACCACAACCAACTATCGAGGAGTTGAAAATGGCTGCGACGAATTTTAAGCCAGAGTTTACTGTTTGCAAAACAGAATCAGACGCTTTCACCGGCATGATTGAAAACCGCGAACTGGTACGCAAAAACAGCGCCCGCCGTCTGCACGGTAACCCGCCCAACGCGGCACCCATTCATCCCCGCGCGGAAACACCGCTGGACAGGGCCGCCTGCTGCGAACTGTATGCGCGCATCGATATGAAATATCTTCTGCTGGGTGGCGACTGGTTAACCCGTGCAGGTTTTATCAACGGTATGCCGTGAAAATCCGCGCTATGAAAGACTGCATTGTGATTACGCCACAGCATACAAGAGAATTATGGGGATGCCTGGAAGGTATGAGCGTGGTGAATATAAATAAGCAGAAAGTCGCACAGTGGCTGAAAACATTTCCGGGAGCGCTGAATGATACAGGCGATATACCGGCTGTTAAGCGTGGAACAGGGCAGGCGATGTCGGAGTAACCGTGCTTCCCACCTCATGTAATACTTGAAGCAATAAAACGGGCATGTCATCTCATGCCCGTTTTAAGTAAAAATCAACCACGCTTAACCTGCTCTTTCACCGCGTTAACCAGCGCAGCGTGAAGTTTGCCGACGGTTAAATCACATATAACAGGTTCGGGTATGCCACGTATCCTGCGGATAAACCGACAGATGCCAAAAAAGTCTATGCCTTCACCCGTAAACAGATACTCATTCTCTGCGAGAGAGAACGTTTTCCTGTAGCCATCTTCTTCCGTGGCAAGCTGAACGCCAAACGCTTCTTCGCAGTCTTCCAGTAGGTCTTCGCCATCGATACCGCAAATATGCAAATCGGCCTCAATCAACGTATTGCTATCGATAGGTTTACGATGCTCACCTGAGGAGTTTCGAACAACCTCAATGACTTGAGAGAGTGTGGGTTCCATAATGATGCTCTCCTTTAAAGCGGTAGAAATAATCGCCAGCGCTTCCCGGCGACGTTCCGCTTGGTCGGACCGACAAGCACAACGTTACCCCGGCCCGAGAAATTTTAAAGTCGGTTCAGGCTATCGCCATATGATTCCAGGCATCTCTGTAAACGATATTCCCGTCACAGTGTTTCCAGGTGATTGCCTCATATCTCAGCTCGATCGTCTCTGTATGCGTTCCTGTTCCAGAACCCGGGAACAGATTTGGCGTGATACCCGTGATTTTTACATTCTCCAGGATAATGTTGAAATATTCTCTCTCGATTCCTGCATCATCAATTTGGTACATTTTTATCGTAGCCGATTTTAGCGTTTGGTTTTCACACAGTGCCCTGATGAGAACCGGTGTCGTTTTATCAAACTCTTTCTGAATGGCAATCGGTGTATGTACGCGGGTACCTGTTAGTCGGCCTGTATTTTCACTCACAGGAATGGTGAGGTGATGAGCGACTGCCTTTAATTCAATAGCACCAAACCGACCGGACACCATGGAACCTCCTACGACGGGTGAACCATTAGCATCGGTTAACCAAAGATACGCTGGATTTGACATAATTATTCCTCATCTATATTTACAAAAGAAGGTAGGTGCAACATCGCCACGACCCATATGAATAAGCCAATAATTTTCAGCGGCCAGGGTTCAAGTACAGCTATACAAGCAAATGCACCGATGATCAGTAAGGGACCTGATAACACATCCAGGATCCCGCCAAAAATATGTATCTTTCCTGGCAGTAATTTATTCATTATTAATGAAATAATGTAAGCGCTTAGGGTAATGATGCAAAAGGCGATTGTTTTATCATGCCAGGTTTCGAATTCAACCCAGCTAAGGATATAGGCTAAAACTAAATATGAGCAAAGAAGCAGGTTTATAATGGGGATGATAAACTTACTCATACGCGCCTGCCGTAGTGTGTGCAGTTAGTTTTTCATTAACTTTCTTCATGATCTGATTAAATACAGATTTTCCTTCTGAATAACCTACATGGATAGCATCTACGAAAGGCTGTACGGCATCAGCGAACAGAAAATAAAGTAGGTCGTAGTCTCTGGGTCTTAGTAGTTGATATACCTCTGGGGCTTCGGCTTTGAGTCTGTCAGATGTTCTGATTGATCGTTCAGCCATTCCCCCAAACAAAAGGAGCGTGCTCAGTGCCGTGATTGGGTTGCCTTTCCCTTTAAAAACATGAAACGTGAAGGACGTTCTTTCAATAACATGTTTCGCGATAGTAGATGCAATAATATTGGTTGATACTCTACCTGCGATTGAAGTCATTACAGATCTGTATATTTTATCCTGCTCCGCCTCAGTTAAATATCTGTTGAACGCTTCGAATATGGCTTTAACTGCATTGACAATGTTCTCGTAATTCAAAATGTCGTTTTTTATGGCAGTGAGCATTCGTATTCGTTGAGTTTCACGAGCATACCTGGTATCCGTGTCAAAGATACCATAAATCAGATATCCATAATCTAGCGGTACAGATAGCCCTCCATTTATAAGCCCAGTAACTGTATCAGGAGAAGCTATTATGTTGCATAATCTCCGGGCTATATCTTCTACATCGGCCATAATAATCCTTTAAATGCGCAATAAAGGATTTATCAATGTAATATTAATGTGACTGAAGCAATTTATTTTATCTAAACAAGAAATTAAGAATTGTTATAGGTATCAATTTTATCTTTAATGAGATAATTAGCGGCTTCATGCTAACCCCCCGCATTCCACCGCTAAATTGACTTTAACTAAACACCGGCACCCCCAGTCCCACCTTCACCTCCCTCAACGTCGCCTGCGTCACCCCCTGCGCCCGTTCGGTCCCGCGCTTCAGCATCGCCATCAACTCTCCCTTATCCTGCATGTATATCGCCCTCCGCTCCCGCATCGGCGAAATCAGTTCCTGCAAACACGCTTCCAGCTCGTTCTTGCACACCCGGTCACCCAGCCCGCCCGCCTGATAGTGAGCCTTCATCGCCGCCACTTTCTCCTTGTCCGGATGAAACGCGTCGAGGTAGGTAAACACCACGTTCCCCTCAATCTGCCCCGGGGCGCTCACCTTCAGGTGGTTCGGGTCGGTGTACATGGCGCTGACCGCACGGTGAATGGTCTCTTCGCTGGCCGAAAGGTGCAGCGTGTTGCCCAGCGATTTCGACATCTTGGCGCTGCCGTCGATGCCGGGCAGGCGGCTGGTGTCGCTCAGCATCGCCTTGCAGTGGCGCAGCACCGGGGCGGGCAGCAGGCTGTTCATCTTGTGCACAATCTCGTTAGTCTGCTCAATCATCGGCAGCTGGTCGTCGCCGACGGGCACGCACTCGGCCTTGAACGCGGTGATGTCCGCCGCCTGGCTGATGGGGTAGGCCATAAACCCGACCGGCAGCGAGCGGGCGAAGCCCTTCTGCGCGATCTCGTTTTTCACCGTCGGGTTACGCTCCACGCGGGCGACGGTGACGATGTTCATATACAGCATCGTCAGCTCGGCGAGGGCTGGCAGGGCGGACTGCAGGCAGATGGTGGTCAGGTTCGGGTCGATGCCGGCGGCGAGGTAGTCGGCCAGCACTTCGGGGATGTTGTCGCGGATTTTTTGCGGGTTGCTGCCGTTGTCGGTCAGCCCCTGCAGGTCGGCAATCAGCACAAACTGGTTGTGCGTATGCTGGAGCGCCACGCGCTGGCGCAGCGATCCGACGAAGTGCCCGAGGTGCAGCGGGCCGGTTGGGCGATCGCCGGTGAGGATGGTAGGTGTGTTCATAAAGACTCCTTAATGGGCAGTTGCCGAAAGGGGTCTTAGAAATGTGAAAGCCGCCTTTCGGCGGCTATCTGAAAATGGGGAAAACTACTCCGTGCCGCCTTTAAGAAGGCAGCCACCAGCGGTTTACGGTGAGCACGGCGTGGTTTATGTTCATGCTTTTACCGTACCACGTCCGGCGCGAAAAACAAAAGGGCACGTCATGCTGCAATCTCTCAACCACCTGACCCTCGCGGTCAGCGACCTGCAAAAAAGCATCTCCTTCTGGCACGAGCTGCTGGGGCTGACCTTGCACGCCCGCTGGAATACCGGGGCCTATCTCACCTGCGGCGATCTGTGGGTCTGCCTGTCGTACGACGAGGCGCGCCGGTTCGTGCCGCCGCAGGAGAGCGACTACACCCACTACGCGTTTACCGTGGCGGAGGCGGATTTCGCACCGTTCTCGCAAAAGCTAGAGCAGGCGGGCGTTACCGTCTGGAAGCAGAACAAAAGCGAGGGGGCGTCGTTCTATTTTCTCGACCCGGACGGCCACAAGCTGGAGCTGCACGTGGGCAGCCTCGCCGCGCGGCTGGCGGCGTGTCGCGAGAAGCCCTATGCAGGCATGGTGTTTACCTCAGACGAGGCTTGAGGCGCGCACCTTCAGCCTGCCTGCCAGCGTCACGTGCGTGGCGGCATCTTCCTGATTGCACAGGTACTCCACCGCCAGCCGTCCCAGCTCGCTGTAGGGCAGCTGGATACTGGTCAGCGGCGGGGTGAGCTGTTCGGAGATCTTCTGGTCGTCGTAGCCCGCCAGCAGCATGTCCTGCGGGATGCGCACGCCGTTCACCGCCAGCGCCTGATAGCAGCCAATCGCCAGCCAGTCGCTGGCGCAGAAGATGGCGTCCGGGCGCTCGGCCAGTTCCAGCAGGGAGGTGGTGGCGGTAAAGGACTCGCTGAACTGCCAGTTGGTCTGGCGCACCAGGTCGTCGTCGCACGCCAGTCCGGCCTGCTGCAGCGCGGCCTGGTAGCCCGCCAGACGCTGGCGCGAGGCCTCCATCCAGCTCTCGCCGGTGATGTGGGCGATGCGCGTCGCCCCGCAGGCGATGAGGTGTTTAGTCACCTGGAAGGCGTTGGCATAGTCGTCCGGAATAAACGACGGCAGCAGCGGCGAGCCGGGATCGCGCTGGTTGAGCAGCACCAGCGGGATGCGGGTGCAGTCCTGGAAGGCCGTCATGTCCACCAGCGTGGTGACCGGAGACGCGAGAATAATCCCGATGCAGTTGCGCTTCTCCAGCTGGCGGATGATGTTCAGCGCCAGCTCAATGTCGTCGCCGTAGTCGTAGACGGTGAGCAGGGTCTCGTTGCGCCACGCGGCTTCCCGCGCCTGGCTGATGGCGTCGATAAACGGGTCGAAGCTCTGCATGGAGCTGACCAGCAGGGCGATCTCTTCCTGGTTGCGCGGGGCGTGAACGGCGGGGAGGCGGTCGTAGCCTAGCTCGGTGGCGACGCCAATCACCCGCTGGCGGGTGTCGTCGCTGAGCTTGATGTTGCGGGACTGGTTAAGCACCAGCGATACCGTCGCCTGCGACACGCCCGCCGCCCGCGCAATATCGTTCATCGTCACTTTCGTTTTTCGCTTCATCCGTCCTCTCCCTTTCGCGAATTCGCATCATACCCTAACCGCACGCTTTAGCGCCGTCGATCACGTTTCTCATTCATCGAAGCGTGAACTTTGTGAGGGGCATCGCTTTTCTTCGTGCGAGAAATTGCGCATTTATCCCGCAACTAATATTTATTAGCTAAATATTATCAGTAAGAGGACGCGTAATGAAAGAGCAGTGGAGCAGGGAGCAGGCACAGGCGTGGTATCAGCAGAAGGGCTGGCTGTGCGGGTTTAACTATCTGCCGTCGACGGCGGTGAACTGGACCGATATCTGGCAGGCGGAGACCTTCGACGCCGGGACGATTGACCGCGAGCTGGGCTGGGCGGCGGAGGCGGGCTACAACACCCTGCGCATCAACCTGCCGTTTATCGTCTGGGAGCACGACCGCGACGGGCTGATGGCGCGCATCGACCGCTTTTTGACGATTGCCGACGGTCGCGGCTTCAGCACCATGCTGACCCTGATGGACGACTGCGGCTTCTCCGGCGACGAGCCGTACCTCGGCCCGCAAAAGCCGCCGGTGCCGGGCAAGCACAACAGCCAGGCGGCGGCGAGTCCGGGGCGCGACAAGGTGTGCGATCCGGACTGCTGGGCAGACATTGAGCGCTATATCCGCGACGTTGTCCGCCAGTTCCGCGACGACAGGCGCGTGCTGCTGTGGGATCTCTACAACGAGCCGGGCAACCGCGGCATTTTCGCGACGGGCACGCAGGAGGTGCAGTACGACGCGAAGCTGGAGACCTGCGCCCACGAGTTGATGAAGCTGGCGTTCCAGTGGGTGCGTGAAGAAGACCCGACCCAGCCGCTCACCGTCTGCGCGTGGCGCCTGCCGCCGGAAGAGGAGGGCGAGACGTTCTTCCAGCATCCGCTGGACCAGACCGCGCTGGCGCTCTCGGACGTGGTGAGCTTCCACGCCTACACCCACACCGGGCGCATGACGGCGATTATCCAGCATCTGCAAAAGCTTGGTCGCCCACTGTTCTGCACCGAATGGCTGGCGCGCCACGTGGGCAGCACCATCGAAGAGCAGCTTCCGCTAATGTACGCGGCGAAGGTCGCGCCGTATCAGTGGGGGCTGGTGCGCGGCAAAACCCAGACGTGGCTGCCGTGGCCGGTGGTGATGAAAGAGTCCACGGACTACTGCCGCCTCTGGTTCCACGACGTGTTCGAGGAGAACGGCATTCCGTTCTCGCGCCGTGAAATCGCCCTGATGCAGCAGCTGCGCAAGATCGCCCCGAAGGCACAAGGCTAATAATATCGACCCGGCGGTCCACCGCCGGGCAACCAGGCAGGCATATAACAATGGCAATGACAATGAAAATCCCGTCTCGCGAGCTGTGGTCTTATTTTGGTTATGGTTTAGGTCAGTGTTTTAGCTTTGGTTTAGTGGGTTCGTTTATTAACTATTTTTACACCGACGTGCTGGGGATCTCGGCACTGGCGGCGAGCACCATCTTCCTGATTGCCCGCGCGTGGGACGCGGTTCACGATCCGCTGTTTGCCAGCATTATGGACACCATTAACAGCCGGTTCGGCAAGTTTCGCCACTTTTTGCTGATCGCCCCGCTGCTGATCACCGGCGTCACGCTGCTATCGTTCTATAAAATCGAAGCGGACATGACCACCAAAATCCTCTACGCCGGGGTGACCTACATCCTGTGGGGGACGCTGTACGCCATCTCCGATATCCCGTTCTGGTCGATGTCGTCGGTGATGACCAACGACTCCGGGCAGCGCACCCGCGCGGTGACGGCGGCGATGCTCGGGGTGAACGCCGGGATTGCCTGCGCCAACATCTTCTTCCCGAAGCTGGCGGCCTACTTCGCCCAGTACAGCAATGACAAAGGCTACTTTATGGCGGCGCTGGTGATGATGCTGGTGGGCCTGCCGTTGATGCTTAACGGTTTCATGCAGATCAAAGAGCGCGTGCCGCCGAGCCCGGAAAAGGTGACCATCCGCGACACCTTCCACAACCTGCGCCAGAACAAGCCGCTGTTTATCGTCCTGCTGTCGTTCTTCTTCTGCGTGTTTCACAACGTGGCGGGCGGTCTCTATATCTACTTCTTTATCAACAACCTGGGCGACGGCAGCCTGCAGATGGCGATTGGCGTGATGGGGATTGTCGCGGCGGTGCTATGCCTGGTCGCCCCGATGCTGACGCGCCGGATGCAGAAGCGGAAGCTGTTTATGATCCTCTGCGGGCTGGACGTGGCGGTGCGCGTGGTGATGTGGTTTGTTGGCTATCAGCATGTGACGATGCTGTTTATTCTGCTCGGCCTGAGCACGCTGTTCGTGATGATGACCAACATCCTCACCTCGTCGATGATTGCCGACACCATCGAGTACGCGGAGTACCACACCCACAAGCGATGCGCGGCGATCACCTTCTCCGGGCAGACCTTTACCGGCAAGATGTCGGTGGCGGTAGGCGGCGGGTTAATCGGGGTGTTCCTGACGATGATCGGCTACGTGCCGCAGGCGCAAATTCAGAGCGAGAGCGTGCTGTCGGGGCTGTTCTTCGGGATTTGCCTGCTGCCGGCGATAGGCTCGCTGATCCGCATGGGCTTTATGTCGCGCTTTACCTTTACCGAGGAGAAGCATGCGGAGATTTGTCGGCTGCTGGCGGAGCGGAACGCGTCTGCGAAAGCGCCGGGTGGCGGCTGCGCCTTACCCGGCCTACAGGACCAGCCCTTGTAGGCCTGATAAGCGAAGCGCCATCAGGCTTCGCTTTTTAAGACTTACAGCGACTTCACAAACGCCAGCAGATCTTCGTTAAGCTGGTCCTGGTGGGTCAGCGCGAAGCCGTGCGGCGCGTTGTCGTACACCTTCAGCGTGGCGTTTTTGATCATCTCTGCCGCCAGCTTGCCGGTGCTTTCAAACGGCACGATCTGGTCGTTGCTGCCGTGGATCACCAGCGTCGGCACATCGATTTTCGCCATATCCGGGCGGAAGTCGGTTTCGCCGAAGGCGGTCACGCAGTCGATGGTACCCTTCAGGGAGGCCAGCAGGGCGATGTTCAGCGTCTGCGTCAGGGCACCGGCGGAAACGGTCTGTCCGGCGTTGGTGCCGTAGAACGGGGTGGCGAAGTCGCTGATGAACTGGGCGCGATCTTTACGCAGTCCGTCGCGAATGCCGTCGAACACGCTCTGATCCACACCCTGCGGGAAGGTGTCGGATTTGCCGAAGATCGGCGTGACCGCGCCCAGCAGCGCCAGACCGGCCACACGCGCGCTGCCGTAGTTGTTGATGTAGCGGGTCACGTCGCCGCCGCCCATGGAGAAGCCCACCAGCGTCACGTCCTGGAGGTCCAGGGTGGTGATCAGGTCGTTAATGTCGGACGCAAAGGTGTCGTAGTCGTAACCGTTCCACGGCTGATCCGAGCGGCCAAAGCCGCGGCGGTCAAAGGCGATGGCGCGGAAGCCGCGCTCGGCCAGGTAGTTCAGCTGGCTGTCCCACATGTCGCCGTCCAGCGGCCAGCCGTGGCTGAAGAGAACCGGTTTGCCCGCGCCGCCTTCTTTGTAGTAAATCTGCGTGCCGTCTTTTGCCTTAAACGTTGCCATAGTGTGTTCCTGTGCAGGTGATGGTTATGGTTATACCGGCGCGACCAGATAACGAATTGCCGGTGATGTTGTGCCCTGATGAAAAGCCAGAACGCGGCTCTGCAGCAGGAGGTCATTCATGGTGTGGCGCTCCTGCTGGCGCAGATGCTCAATCCACGAGCCCATCAGGAAGGTCTCGATAAACAGGCCGGGGCGCTCGATATCTTCGTATACCGCCCAGCTCATCGCCCCGGCGCGGCGTCGCACCCGGCGCAGCTCGTGTACCGCCTCCAGGAAGGCCTTCGCGTTGTGCGGGTCGATGATGTACTCGTGCGAGACCAGCACCGGACCGCGCTCGTTCGGCAGGTCGATCTCCACGCCGTCCAGCGGCTGGCCGCTCAGGTCGAGGTTCAATTCCGGGTCTTTCTCCAGCTTCCAGCGGAACACGGTGGCGCTTGCCAGCACCATCCCCAGCGTGGCGACAACCAGCGCGGTCGGGGTGCCAAACCGGGAGGCTATCTGCCCCCAGATGGCGCTGCCCGTGGTCATCGAGCCGAAGAATACCGTCAGGTAGACCGCCAGCGCGCGGGCCTTCACCCAGCGGGCGGCGCTGCGCTGCGCGCCGAGGTTCAGCGTCGAGAGCACCGCAATCCACGCGAAGCCGGTGAAGAACTCAAACAGGTTGAGCAGCCAGACGTGGCGCACAAACGCCAGCGCCAGCATGGTGAGGGCAAAGACCAGGCTCGCGGCCACCATCAGGCGGTCGGCGTTCAGCCGCTGGCGCAGGCGCGGCAGCAGGATGGCCCCGGCAATCGCCCCCAGGCCAATGCACGCCAGCATCACGCCGTAGCCCGCCGGGCCCAGGCCCAGCTCGCGGCGCGCCACCAGCGGCAGCAGCGCCCAGCCCGCGCTGCCGAAAACGAAGAAGGCCACCGTACGCACCAGCACGTTGCGCAGCACCGGGGCGGCGTGCACGTAGCGGATGCCTGTGCGCACCGCAGAGAAGAAGTGCTCCGGCGGCAGACGCTGAATGGACGGGGCCGGGCGCCAGCGCCACAGCACCCACGCCACGCCCACCACGGACAGCGCGTTCAGGGCAAACACCATCCACGGCCCAGCGAGCGACAGCAGGAAACCACCCAGCGCGGGGCCAATCGCCCGGCTGATGTTCACCCCCAGCGAGTTCAGCGCCACGGCGGCGCCCAGCTCCGGCTTGCTCACCAGATCGGGCACCACGGCCTGGAACGGCGGCGAGCTCATCGCCGCCCCTACGCTCAGCAGAAACGTCGCCACCAGCAGCACGGTGGGGGTGACGTGTCCGGTGAAGGAGAGCGCCGTCAGCCCGGCGGCGGCGATGAACACCCACAGCTGGGAGAAGAGCAGGTATTTACGCCGGTCAACGATGTCCGCCATCACCCCGGACGGCAGGGCGAAGAGGAACATTGGCAGGCTGCTGGCCGCCTGCACCAGCGCGATATCCAGCGGGTCGGCGCTCAGGGTCAGCATGCTCCAGTTGATGCCGACGTCGCTCATCCATGAGCCGACGTTAGAGACCACCGTGGCGATCCACAGCATTCGGAACACCGGCTGGCTCAGCGGCTGCCAGGGTGAAACCGTCGGTGCGGGCGTCGTCTCGACGTGTGCGTCGCGAACGTCGTTAACCTGGGTCATGCAAACCTCTCCGTTGCCCTACGCTGCAGCCGCCACTGGCCCGGCCCGGTGAGGGCGAGAGTGGTGAAGATAATCATCAGCAGCCAGCCAAACTGCCCTTCGGCAATCGACCAGTTCGGGTGGACCGCCAGCATCGCCACCAGCAGCACGGCGATAATCGGCAGGCACGCCAGGCGGGTGTAGACGCCCGCAATGATCAACAGCGGGCAGATCACCTCGGCGACAATCGCCGGGATCAGGCTCGCGTAAGGCCCGAAGCCGAACGGATCTTCAATGCGCGTCAGCTCTTCGCTGAAGTGCAGCACCTTCGGCAGGCCGTGCACGTAGAGCAGCAGCAGGCTGCCGGTCAGGCGCAGGAAGAACAGCCCCAGGTCGATCCGGGGCGGCATAGTGGTGTTTTTCATCAGAATGCAAAGCAGCTGCAGCCCAGCGCCCCCCAGAAAGCGTTATCGTCGGACACCGGCATCGCTGACGTGCGGGCGAAATCGTGCTGGTGGCTGTGAACCCCGCACGGGCCGCTGCAGTGGTGAGCCACACTCATACCCACGCGTGCGGCCTGCGGCGGCGCGCTGCGGTAGTGGCCAGGCACCTTGACCACCGGTGACCACTCGGGCAGGACCGGGATGGCCGGCGGCGCGAGCGGGCCAAAGCTGCCCGCGGCGTAGACGATATCGCCGTTGACCACCGTGAGAACGGACTCGATGCCCTTGATCTCCTCTTCCGGCACGCGGAAGTAGTCTTTGCTCAGCACTGCCAGGTCGGCGAGCTGGCCGACCTTGATCTGCCCCTTCTGGTTCTGCTCGCTGGAGAACCACGCGCTGCCCTGGGTCCAGAGCATCAGGGCCGTATCGCGGTCCAGACGGGCGCTGTGGTCGTACATCTGCATCCCGCCGACGGTGCGGCCGGAGACCAGCCAGTAGAGCGCGGTCCACGGGTTGTAGCTTGCCACGCGGGTGGCGTCCGTCCCTAAGCCCACCGGTACGCCGGTCTCGAGCATTTTCGCCACCGGCGGCGTGTGGCGGGTGGCTTCGATGCCGTAGCGCTCGGCAAAGTACTCGCCCTGGAAGGCCATGCGGTGCTGGACGGCAATGCCGCCGCCGAGTTCTTTAATGCGGTCGATGTTGGCCTGGGTGACGGTTTCCGCATGGTCGAAGAACCAGTGCAGGCCGTTGAACGGAATGTCGCGGTTCACCTTCTCGAAGACGTCCAGCATGCGGCTGATGGATTCGTTATAGGTGGCGTGCAGGCGGAACGGCCAGCGGTGCTCCACCAGATGGCGCACCACGCGCTCCAGCTCGTCCTCCATGCCCGGCGCGAGATCCGGGCGCGGCTCGAGGAAGTCTTCAAAATCGGCGGCGGAGAAGACCAGCATTTCGCCCGCGCCGTTGTGGCGGAAGAAGTCGCTGCCCTGGCCCGGCGTGAGCATGTCGGTCCATTTTTCAAAGTCTTCCAGCTCGTGGCCCGGACGCTGGGTAAACAGGTTGTAGGCGATGCGGATGGTCATCTGCTTTTTCGCGTGCAGCTCGGCGATCACCTCGTAATCTTCCGGGTAGTTCTGGAAGCCGCCGCCCGCGTCGATGGCGCTGGTCAGCCCCAGACGGTTGAGCTCGCGCATGAACTGGCGGGTGGAGTTAACCTGCTGCTCCAGCGGCAGCTTCGGCCCTTTCGCCAGCGTGGCGTAGAGGATCATGGCGTTCGGACGGGCAATCAGCATTCCGGTCGGGTTGCCGTTGGCGTCGCGCTGGATCTCGCCGCCCGGCGGGTTTGGCGTATCTTTGGTGTAGCCGACCACCTTCAGTGCGGCGCGGTTGAGCAGGGCGCGGTCGTACAGGTGCAGGATGAAGACCGGGGTATCCGGCGCGGCGTCGTTAATTTCGTCGAGAGTCGGCATGCGGCGCTCGGCAAACTGGAACTCGGTCCAGCCGCCGACCACGCGCACCCACTGGGGCGACGGGGTACGCAGCGCCTGCTCTTTCAGCATCCGCAGGGCGTCGTCCAGGGACGGCACGCCTTCCCAGCGCAGCTCGAGGTTGTAGTTCAGCCCGCCGCGGATCAGATGCAGGTGCGAGTCGTTGAGGCCGGGGATGGCAGTGTGGCCTTTCAAATCCACCACTTTGGTGCCGTCGCCGTGGTGTTGCATCACCTCGGCGACGGTACCCACTTCCAGAAATTTTCCGTCGCGCACGGCAACGGCTTCCGCGACAGGATTCTCGCGATCGACGGTGTGAAACTGGCCGTTAACCAGAATGAGATCGGCTTTACCTGGGGTAACCATAAACTGCTCCTGACTGAGAGGGGAATGGTCAGGATTATGGGAACCGGTTTCGGCAAAGATCCAGTTATACAATAGGATAGGTATACCAAAGTATAACTATACCTAAGGTTAACTATACGAAGAGATAATTACGCGCGGAGAAGGAAAACCGCAGGATGAGGGTGACTTTATCGCCGTGGCACTCGCGGCGATTTCTACCCTTAACCACTGGAAAATGCTATGACCTCTTCAAAGCTCGAAGTGTTAACCCCTGCGAACTGTCAGATCATCTTTATCGATCACCAGCCTCAGATGGCGTTTGGCGTGCAGTCGATTGACCGCCAGGTGCTGAAAAACAACACCGTGGCGCTGGCGAAAGCGGCTAAGGTGTTCAACATCCCGACCATCATCACCACCGTAGAGACCGAAAGCTTCTCCGGCAATACCTATCCGGAACTGCTGGACGTGTTCCCGGGTCAGGACATTCTGGAGCGTACCTCCATGAACTCCTGGGACGACCAGAAGGTGCGCGACGCGCTGAAGGCCAACGGCAAGAAGAAGGTCGTGGTGGCCGGTCTGTGGACCGAAGTGTGCAACAACAGCTTTGCCCTGTGCGCGATGCTGGAAGGCGACTACGAAATTTATATGGTGGCGGACGCGTCCGGCGGCACCTCCAAAGAAGCCCACGACTACGCGATGCAGCGCATGATCCAGGCGGGCGTGATCCCGGTGACCTGGCAGCAGGTGATGCTGGAGTGGCAGCGCGACTGGGCGCGTAAAGAGACCTACACCGCGGTGATGGACATCGTGCGCGAGCATTCCGGCGCGTACGGCATGGGCGTGGATTACGCCTACACCATGGTGCACAAAGCGCCGTCTCGCCAGAAGAGCGAGCACCGCACCTTAGCGCCGGTCCCGGCTCGCTAAGTTCCGCTGGCGGGCTGGTCCCTCATCCGGCTCGCCGCTGCCTCTTTCTCTGGAGTTCACAATGAGTACTGGGCTGATATCCCTTGCCGCAGGCGTGCTGATTGGCCTGATGTATGCCGTGCTGAAGGTGCGCTCTCCCGCGCCGCCCGCGCTGGCGCTGATTGGCCTGCTGGGGATGCTGGCGGGCGAACAGGCGACGCGGCATCTGTTATCCCGCGACGCTGCGCCTCCTCCTCAGGTGACCGTTCCGCAGGCGGCATCGCAGACGGGAGCGTCATCATGAAAGCATGGATAATTTCGCTGGTGTGCGGCGTGGTTGCTGGGGTAATTTACGCTCTGCTCGACGTCCATTCCCCGGCACCGCCGGTTGTCGCCCTGCTTGGCCTGTTCGGCATGCTGGTGGGCGAACAGCTTATCCCGGTGGGACGACGTTTACTGAGTCGCGAACCGCTCACCCTCGCCTGGTTTCGTCACGAATGCGTACCGAAAATCAGCGGCACGGCGCCCCCTGCGCCTGCGAAGGACCCTCGCGACGTTAAATGACTGGTTAGAGGAAAAACAGCATGACGCTGCCGTGGCGCATTGCCATCATTGATGACGAACGTTCCGTCCGCAGCGGGTTGAGTAATCTCCTGGAGTCGGAAGGCTATTCAACCGACACGTTTGATTCGGCAGAGGTATTTCTGAGCCATCCGCTTGCCCTGTCCGGCGCGGCGCTGGTGATCACCGATATCAAGCTCCGGGGCATGAGCGGCCTTGAGCTGTTTGACAAGCTGCGGCTGCTGGCCGTACCGCCTCCGCCCGTGCTTTTTATCTCCGGTCATGCTGATGAAAATATGCAGCGGTACGCTCTCGGTCTGGGCGCCGCTGCTTTTTTGCGTAAGCCGATTAACATCGATATTCTGCTGGATCATATTCAGCGGGAGCTGGCCCGCCGACAATAAGGATCGCGGATGAACGAACACGAGCAGCCTGCATTCTGGCCCGCCCAGGGAAATCTTCACCAGGGGCGGGTTTTTGTCCTTAAAGAGGATGTGATTTTTACCGTGCTGGCGCAGGAGGGCGGAATCGCCTGGATGCACGCGCGACATCCTCATTCCGGCGGCTCGTTCATTATCGCCACCGCGGTCAGTGATGAAGAGGAAGAGCGGGCCACCCGGCTGCTGAAAAACGAGTTTGCGCTGCGTGACGCGCTGCAGGATAGCTGGGCCATTCGCGCCGTCGCGTCCACCCAGTACCGGGGACGCTTCGCGCTGGTGTACGCCCCGTTTTCGTTTGAGCTGCTGGCGCGGCGCGCGGGCAGGGCGATCTCGGGGATCGCGCGCTTTATCGAGCTGGCGATCCAGATCTGCGTTCCTCTGCGCCAGATGCATCTGCAAAACCTGATCCACGGCGATATCAAGCCCGGCAATATTTTTGTTCATCACGATGCCACCTGCCGTCTGGGCAGCTTTGGCCTTTCATGCAGCCTCTCCGGCGCCTTCGCGCAGACCCGGCTTGCCGTTTCAGGCGGCACGCCGGCGTATATGTCCCCGGAGCACACCTCCCGCACCCAGCGCCCTGTCGATGGCCGCAGCGATCTCTACAGCCTCGGCGTGGTGCTGTATGAACTCCTGACCGGACGCCTGCCGTTTGAACTGGGGGAGGACGATCGGACCAACTGGGCGCACTACCATATTGCCTCGGCGCCGCTGGCCCCGGATGCGATACGCCCTGACGTGCCGGGAATGCTGTCGACCATCATCCTGAAGCTGCTGGAGAAGCACCCCGATAACCGCTACCAGACGGTTGACGGGCTGATTGCCGACCTCCGCCGCTGCCAGGCGACGTTGACCGGTGAGGGCGAGATCGTCGCCTTTACCCCCGGCCAGCAGGACCGCACCCCGGCGATCCTTCTGGCGGACTCGCTGTTCGCGACGCATCCGCAGGCGAATGACGTCATTGCCGCGTTTGAGCGGGTGGGGCAGAACCGCGTGCCGGAGCTGGTGACCATCGGCGGGCCGTCGGGGATCGGCAAATCCTCCATCATTGCGACGGCGTTAAAAACGCTCCAGCAGCGTACGGTGCTGCTGGCGGTGGGCAAAGTGGATCAGTTTTCACCGTCATTGCCCTACGGCGTATTAAGCTCTGCATTCCGCCCCCTGACCCTGCACCTGCTGGGCCTGCCGGCTGACGAGGTGGCGAAGTGGAAAATCCGTCTTTCTCGCGCCCTGGAAGGACACGAGGCGCTGGCCGTGAGCCTCGTGCCCGAACTGGGCCTGCTGCTTGAGCGCAAACCGCGCTTCCCGGCGGATACGTTTTCCATTGATGCCTGGGCGCGCTTCAGCCATATGGTGCTGGCGCTGGTGAAAACCTTTGCCTCGCAGGGCTGCCCGCTGGTGCTGGTGCTCGACGATCTCCAGTGGAGCGACGCCGCCAGCCTGCATACGCTCAACTATCTGCTGGTGAACTGCGGCGCGATCCCGCTGCTGGTGGTGGTCGCTCATCGCGACATTGGTTCGCTGTCCGAACCCACGCTGCAACAGCAGCTGGCGAGCCTGCCGGAGGCGGCGCAGCACGCGAGCGAAATTGTCCCGCAGGCGCTCTCTGTCAAAGCCGTCTCCCGCTGGCTGGGGACGGTATTTCGTACCCGCAGCACGGCGACGACCGACCTCGCCACGCTGATCCATGAAAAGACCGGGGGCAACCCGCTCTTTGTACACGAATTTTTCCGCCGCATCGTCGATGACGGGCTGGTGGTGCACAACAAATATCAGGACAAGTGGCACTACGATCTGCAGGCGATTCGCGCCCGGCATTACACCGAAAACGTCGTCACCCTGGTGCTGGAGAAGCTGGAAGAGTTGCCCGACGAGACTCGTCGCCTGCTGGGCAGCCTTGCCTGCCTCGGCGGCACGGGCGAAATGGAGATGATCTGCCGCGTTGTCGGTATATCGATGGCGGAAATGCGCTACGCGCTGCATCCGGCGGTCATGGCGCAGCTGATCGTGCTGACGGAGAAAGCGTACTCCTTCACCCACGACCGGGTGCAGGAGGCCGCCTTTGCGCTGCTGGATCGGCATGAGAAAAGCCATCTTAATCTGACTACCGCCAGCCTGCTGGCCGACGCCGCGCGGCAGGCGGCGGGGAACGAGCTGCTGTTCCGCGCCGTACATCACGTCACGGCCGCGCTGGACAGCATCCAGCCTGCCCCGCAGCGCCAGATGTTCCGCGAGCTGAGCCTGCTGGCCGCGCGACGCGCGAAGCGTTCGGGGGATTACCTTTCGGCGCTGAGCTATATCCAGACTGCCCGAGCGCTGGGCAACGCCGGGACGGTGTCAGACTTTATGCTCGATATCGAAGAGGCGGGCTGCGAGTTTGCGCTGGGGCACCTGGAGCGCACCCGCGAGCTGTGTGACGCCATTCTCGGCTGCCCCGGCGGGCTGACCGAAAAGGCGCTGGCGGCCAATCTGCTGGTGGAAGTGTACATTCGCCAGTCGGATAGCCGTCTGGCGCTGGAGGCGGCGCTCTGCTGGCTGGGGGTATTTGGTATTCAGATCGGCCGCTATCCGGAAGATGCCGACTGCGACGAGGCCTGGGAACACTTCTGTAATCGCGCGGGCGACGCGCCGCAAACCCTGTTTGCCCCGCTCTCGCGGATGGATAACCCGGAAACCGAAGCGGTGATGAACCTGCTCTACAGCGCCAGCATTTGCGCCAGCTTCATCTGTCCGCGCCTGCACTTTTTACTGCTTTGCCGCATGATGCACCTGACGCTCGACCACGGTATTACCGGCGCCTCCACCACGGCGATGGCCTGGTTTGGCGTGCTGATGGGCCACCGCTACGCCGAGTATCGCCTCGGCTTCCTGTACGGCACCCTGGCCCGCGAGCTGGTGAATCGCCACGGCTACGACGCGTTCGAAGCCAAAACCCTGCTGCCGCTTGACCAGCTCAGCGTCTGGACCCAGCCTTTATCGTTTACCATCGAGTGCGCGAAGGCCTGCTTTACCTCGGCGGTGACCCACGGGGATATGACGATGGCCTGCTTTGCGGCCTGCCACCAGGTGATTAACTTCCTCTCCCGGGGCGATCACCTGGACGGGGTGCTGACCAGCATCGATCGCGGCCTGGCGTTCGTGCGTAAAACCCACTTCCAGGACGTGGAGACCATCTTGATGGTCCAGCGCGGCTACGTTGAGTTCCTGCGCACGCCGGTTATCGGCACGTGGACCGCATCGCAGGTGCTGCCGGAGGCGCTGCTTCCCGCGTCGCCGGAGCAGGCGCCGGAGCAGACCTCCACCATGCTGTTCTGGTACTGGCTCTACCGCGGCATGGCGCACTTTACCTGCGGCGAGTATGCCGACGCGCAGGCGGATCTCGAGAT